>NZ_JAKJSW010000033.1:0-35433 GCF_050337375.1 Vibrio makurazakiensis
CAGTCCAACCCAGTCCAGCCTTTTGGGCTAGTGGGCGCTCTAAGATCGGTGCTGAATCGACAAAGGGGCGAGAATCGAATGATTCCACTTCCTTTTCTATTTTCTGCCCTAATTTCTTTAGCTGATTACGGACAAGCTTGTGGTAATCTCGGCCAAGCGCATAACGGCTAATGTAACCTTGAGTTGGATCTTTTAGGTTAGAAGCGAATTGAGCTTCTGGAGGAAGGTAGTCCATGCGGGCACTAATCACTCGAACGGTGCCAGGGTGAAGCTCGTCTGGACGAGCACGCATCATTCCATGTCGAGCCATCCAATCCATATCGCCGTGATAGCCATTATCAAGCCATTGCTGTAATGGCCCTTCATGCTCGCTTAAATCAATGTCACAGATCCCGACTTTTTGAAAACCAAGCTCTTTCGCCCAGATCTTAATTTGTTCAGCAAGTTGTTCGAGATTCATGTTGTCAGCTCTTAATTTAGATGCGTGCGGCAAAAATGGGGGCGGATCTTAACGGATCTTAGGCTCTAAAACCACAAATCGTGCATTTAATTGTTTATTTTTCAATTAACTTACATTTGAGATCTTGTCTCTCAAAAGCAACACGGTTTACTATTCTTGTTCATTTGATTTTTATATAGTCAACGATCGATATTTAGAGAGTTTATACATGAGCACAAAACAATTTATTTTGAAAGATGAGCAAGCAACGATTCTATTAGGTACGAGGCTTTCTAATCTATGCTCACAGCAAACTACCATTTATCTCCATGGCGATCTTGGCGCGGGGAAAACGACTTTCAGCCGCGGCTTTGTACGAGCGATGGGGCATACTGGAAACGTAAAAAGCCCTACCTACACTTTAGTTGAACCTTATCAATTGGCTGATTGGCAGGTTTATCACTTTGACCTTTACCGCTTGGCTGATCCTGAAGAGCTAGAATTTATGGGGATCCGTGATTACTTTACCCCTGATGCAATCTGTTTAGTTGAGTGGCCGGAAAGAGGTCATGGTTTACTACCTGAAGCTGATTYGGATATAGACATTCGATACGATGGTAACCAACGCAACGTATCGCTGACTGCGAATAATGACTACGGCAACAGCTTACTTGATCAATTGGAGCTATCTTGATTCTTGAGCGCTTTTCAAATGCAGCGAAATGGACGCTCGCTGCATTTCTTATCCTGCTATCGAACCTTACTTTTGCGAATTCATTAGAAAGTATTCGAGTATGGCCTTCGCCTGACGAAACTCGCGTCGTTATCGATTTAAAAGCGGAAGCTGACTTTAGTTACTTCACTTTGAGTAGCCCAAGCCGCTTAGTTGTTGATTTAAAGAAAACCACGCTAGCGGGTAAATTGCCTGTAAAAGTCAGCGATAGCCCTGTACTGACAAAAATCCGTAAAAGCTCTCCGCCAAGTAAGGGAACTTACCGCTTGGTGTTTGAGTTAAAGAAATCGTCAAAGGCAGAGCTCTTTAAGTTAAAACCGACCCCAGGTGGACAATATGGCCATAGATTGGTGGTCGACTTTCCTCATTCGGCAGCTTCAAAAGGTTCAGCACCAGCGAAAACGGTCACTAAGAAGCCAACAGTGAGTAAAGATATCTCTCAGGTGCAGAGAAAAGAAGACATACTTATTGTCATCGACCCAGGTCACGGCGGTGAAGATCCTGGTTCTATTGGTCCGACTCGAAAATATGAGAAGAATGCAACGTTAAGTATCTCTAAGAAATTGGCAGCACAGCTTAATGCCGTTCCTGGCGTCAAAAGCCGTTTAACACGTAATGGTGACTACTTTGTTAACTTAAACCGACGTGTTGCGATTGCCCGTGAAAATGAAGCGCATTTATTGATTTCTGTACACGCTGATGCATTTACCACACCTCAACCGCGTGGTGGTTCAGTCTTTGTTCTAAATACTCGACGAGCGAACACAGAAATTTCACGTTGGATCGAGAATAAAGAGAAACAATCCGAATTATTGGGTGGTAGCGGTGCTGCGTTTACAGGCAATATTGATGATAAGAACGTAAACCAAACTTTATTAGATCTTCAGTTTAGTCATTCTCAAAAAGAGGGCTATAAGCTGGCGACAGCGATACTGTCTGAGATGGGTAAAGTAGCAAAGCTGCATAATTCAAAACCAATCAATACGAGTTTGGCTGTTTTACGCTCTCCACAAATCCCATCTGTGTTAGTTGAAACTGGCTTTATCTCTAATCCAACAGAAGAAAAGCTCTTGTTCCAACGTTCGCATCAAGACAAATTGGCGCGCTCTATTGCGAAAGCCATCGTGAAATACTTGAAGGCAAACCCACCAGAGGGCACGATATTCTCAAGTGCTGGCAAAGCGCAGAAGTACACGGTGAAACGTGGTGATTCTCTTTCTGGTATTGCTAAGCGCTATGGCACCACAACAAAATCGATCATGTCGGCGAATAAATTGAAATCGACAGGGCTAGCTGTTGGTCAGGTTCTGGTGATTCCTAGTTCTTCTGCTTCAGTGGCTGTACCTAAAATCTCAAACCCAGTTGAAACCAAAACAGTTACCCATACGGTTGGGCGAGGGGACTATTTAGGTAAGATTGCCAATCAATATAAAGTGTCTGTCGCGCATATTAAGCGTGAGAACCGATTAAAGTCTGACACATTAAAAGTCGGGCAAAAACTGCGTATTACCGTAAGTTTAAAAGATGCACCTCTCCGAAAGCATAAAGTGGCCAGAGGTGATTATCTAGGAAAAATAGCTTCACGCTATGGTGTTAGCATTAGCAGTATTAGAAAGGCGAACAAGTTGCGTTCCGATGAGTTGGCTATCGGGCAAGTGCTGATTATTCCGCATAAGTAATTCGCGTTCCGTAATTGCGGAATTACAGAATAGAAGATGACTCTATGACAATCAAAATATTGCCTGCCCGCTTGGCAAACCAGATAGCTGCGGGTGAGGTAGTAGAAAGACCAGCTTCTGTGGTTAAAGAGTTGGTTGAGAACAGTTTGGACTCTGGTGCTACTCGAATCGATGTTGATATCGAAAAGGGCGGCGCAAAGATGATCCGTGTTCGTGATAACGGGAAGGGCATTGTCAAAGATGAACTTGCGTTAGCGTTAAGCCGACACGCGACATCTAAAATCCATACGCTTGATGATTTAGAAGCTATCGTTAGCCTTGGTTTTCGTGGTGAAGCGTTAGCCAGCGTCAGTTCTGTTTCTCGTTTAACCATGACATCGCGCCCTATCACGCAAGAGCAAGCATGGGCTGCCTATAGTGAAGGGCGTGACATGCAGGTAAAATTGCAGCCGGCAGCACACCCCATTGGTACGTCAGTTGAAGTTCTCGACCTATTTTTTAATACGCCAGCTCGTCGTAAGTTTTTAAAAACTGAAAAAACCGAATTTACTCATATCGATGAGCTATTAAAGCGCATCGCACTTAGTCGTTTTGATGTCACTATCAACTTACGCCATAACGGAAAGATGATTCGTCAGTACCGTGCGGCCAAAAATGATATTCAGGCTGAAAAACGTATTGCCGCGGTTTGTGGCAGCGCGTTTGTACGCAACATGCTAAAAATAGAGTTAGAGCACCAAGGCCTAAAACTTCATGGTTGGATCACCACGCCTGAAGGAGCAAGACAACAAAGCGACCTGCAATATTGCTATGTGAATGGCCGTATGATGCGTGACAAATTGATCAACCATGCGATTAGGCAAAGTTACGAAACAAGCCTACGCCCAGACCAGTTCGCAACGTATGTGTTATTCATCGAATTGGACCCACATCAAGTTGATGTGAATGTTCACCCTGCGAAGCATGAAGTGCGATTTCACCAAGCCCGTTTAGTGCATGACTTTATCTATCAAGCGTTAAGTGATGGGTTAGCTCAGACTAAGTATATTGATGCTGCGCCGGTTAGCCAGTCAGCTTTTCACCAAGCCGAAGAGCATATGAATGATGAAGAGTTGCGATCAGAACCCAAGACGCAAACAAAGCCTGCCTCTAATAATATTGACTCGGACGAACAGATCCAAAGCCGAGTGAGTCACGTGATTGAGCAAACGCCAGCTTACCCGCGTAAAGCCGAACTAACGGCCACAGCCTCGTCACCTGACGCTTTCCCATCGGAAAACATAAGGTCTACTGATACTCATTCACCAGAAAGTTCTTATAAACAGAAACTAGCAGCTCCAAGGGTCAATGAAAGCGCAAATTCTTATCGAGTAGAGCCTTCGAGTTCTTCAAGGCAAGATTGGGTTGAGTCTGGTCCAGCACCGAAAAAAGAGCCAGAACCTGCTCAGAGGTTTGGAGAGCCAGCTCCTTCGAAAAAAGAAGTGAAAGCGTATAAAGAGTTGCTAGAAACTCCAGACTTTGCTCCGCTTTCTTCTTCTGTGGATTCGAAACAATTTAGCAATAAAGTAGTCTCTTCATTAGCTCCAAATACTGAACATCAGAATAGCAATTCTTCAGAAGTGGTTAACAATCCAATTGTCACTTTAGGTAAAGCTGTAGCCGTCACTAATCAACAATATCTTGTTATGGGAAGTAAAGCTGGATGTGTTTTAGTGTCTCTCGTGAAAGCCGAGTTTTTACGAATTTTGGGTCAGCTGAATACGGAAGCGGGTTCCTTAAAAGGTCAACCTTTACTCGTACCACTTTCTCTTAAAGTGGGTAAAGAATTACTTCAGCTTACCAATGAATATTCAGACTTGTTATTGAGCTTCGGTATTGAGATTAAGGCGAGAAATTCAGAAGCGATAATGGTGATGGCGGTTCCTAGCCCACTGAGGCAGCAAAACTTACAAAACTTAATACCAGATCTGTTATCGTACGCAGCCTCTATCAAAACTGGGAACAAGGCTACTGTTTTTGATAGAAAAACGTTAGCGAATTGGATTGCAATTCAAACGACTGAAGTAAAAAGCGACTACACTTTATCAGAAGCCATTCAATTGGTTGGGGAACTAGAACAGCTTTGGCATGGTCAACTTCCTTTAGATGATCCTCAGTTTGTTGTTCCTGTTGATTTCTCTAGCACAATCTCAGCACTTTTATCTTAATAGGTGCTGCAAACGTATAGCTTCGTAAAGAAGCCATAAATATAAAAGTTACCATGACTCAAAAATTACCTTTAGCACTGTTTTTAATGGGCCCAACTGCATCTGGTAAAACAGATCTAGCCATTCGTCTTCGTCAAAAATATCCTGTTGAAATTATCAGTGTAGACTCTGCGTTGATTTATCAAGGTATGGATATTGGTACAGCAAAACCAGATGAAAATGAATTGGCACTTGCCCCGCATCGTCTGATTGATATTTTGGACCCAAGTGAAGCGTATTCAGCTGCTGATTTTCGCCGTGATGCGATTAATGAAATGAACAAGATAGTGGCGGAAGGTAAAATCCCGTTACTTGTTGGTGGCACAATGCTGTATTACAAAGCATTGCTAGAGGGGTTATCTCCACTACCTGCAGCCGATCAAGAAATCCGTCAGCAAATTGAAGCAGAAGCTCAATCACTAGGCTGGCAAGCTCTGCATGAACAATTACAGCAGATCGATCCGGTTTCAGCAGAAAGAATCCACCCCAACGATCCACAAAGATTGTCGCGAGCGTTGGAAGTTTACCGAATTTCAGGTAAAACATTAACTGAGCTTACTCAAACAAAAGGTGAAAGCTTACCTTTTAGAGTGAAGCAATTTGCTATTGCTCCCAAGGAACGGGCTGAACTGCACCGCCGTATTGAATTACGCTTCGAAAAAATGATTGAAGGCGGGTTTGAAGAGGAAATGAAGGCGCTATACGCTAGAGATGATCTTCATCCTGATCTCCCTTCGATCCGATGCGTAGGTTATAGGCAGATGTGGGACTATTTAGATGGGAATTGTGATTTAGACGAAGCGGTTTTCCGTGGTGTCTGTGCAACCCGTCAATTGGCCAAGCGACAAATTACCTGGTTACGCAGCTGGGAAAATTTAACTTGGTTAGATAGCGAAAACATTGAACACGCACTAGAAACTCTTTCAGATGCAATAGCATCTGATTAGAAATGCTGTGTATAATGTGATCGCTTTTGCGTGAATACGCTCCGGAAAGGATCCGTTATTGAGGCTTTTAAATTTGCAGCCTTTCAATAACAACGGAGTTTTTTATTCATTTAGCTCAGATGCAAAGGCAGCACCATTTAGTGCACCACTAGCTAAATAATTACAACAAAATACAAATAAGGAAAATAAAATGGCTAAGGGGCAATCTCTACAAGACCCGTTTCTAAATGCACTCCGTCGTGAGCGCATTCCAGTGTCGATCTACCTTGTAAACGGTATCAAACTGCAAGGCCAAATCGAGTCTTTTGATCAATTTGTGATCTTATTGAAGAACACTGTAAACCAGATGGTTTATAAGCATGCTATTTCTACAGTGGTACCTGCTCGTGCAGTAAGTCACCACAGCGGCGAGCAACGTGCGCCATCTGATCGTCCAGAGAAATCTGAAGATTAATAGTTTTAGTAATGCAGCACATGCTGCAATAAGGAGTTGGTTGCTTGTTTGACCGTTATGAATCCGGTGAGCGAGCCGTACTTGTTCATATCAACTTCACGCAAGAAGGTGAGTGGGAAGATCTTAGCGAGTGTGAAATGCTGGTTTCTTCTGCAGGGGTTGAAACGCTACAAGTTATTACTGGTAGCCGACAATCCCCGCTCCCTAAATACTATGTTGGAGAGGGTAAGGCTCAAGAGATAGCTCAAGCCGTTCAGCTAACTGGTGCTGAAATAGTGATTTTTAATCATTCCCTCTCTCCTGCCCAAGAACGTAATCTCGAACAGCTGTGCAAATGCCGTGTAATCGACCGTACTGGTTTGATTTTAGATATCTTTGCACAACGAGCTCGAACTCATGAAGGTAAATTGCAAGTTGAGCTAGCTCAGCTTCGTCATATATCTACTCGATTGATCCGAGGTTGGACTCACCTTGAAAGACAGAAAGGTGGTATCGGCTTACGTGGACCAGGTGAAACCCAACTAGAGACTGACCGTCGATTGTTGCGTGATCGTATTAAAGCGATATTACGTCGTTTAGCTAAAGTCGCTAAGCAACGTGAACAAGGACGTCGTGCTCGAAATCGAGCTGAAATTCCGACAATTTCTTTGGTTGGTTATACCAACGCAGGGAAGTCTACACTGTTTAACCGAATTACTTCTGCTGGTGTTTATGCTGCAGACCAATTATTTGCGACGCTTGATCCTACACTCCGTAAGATCGACTTAGCCGATGTTGGCCCTGCAATACTTGCAGATACGGTAGGTTTTATTCGCCACCTGCCTCACGATTTGGTCGCTGCATTTAAAGCAACATTGCAAGAGACGCAAGAAGCTGACATTTTGTTACATGTTGTTGATGCCAGTGATGACCGTTTTCGTGAGAACATCCAAGCTGTTCACGACGTACTAGAAGAGATAGACGCGCACGAAGTGCCGACTCTAGTTGTAATGAATAAGATTGATTGCATGGATGACCAAAAGCCACGAATCGAAAGAGACGACGAAGGCGTGCCTCGCACCGTTTGGGTTTCTGCGATGGATGGCATAGGTATCGATTTACTTTTTGATGCGTTGACTGAACGGTTAGCGAGCCAAATTGTCGAATATCGATTRCGAATTCCACCACAATATCAAGGCAGAATTCGTAGTACATTCTTCCAGTTGAATTGTATTCAACAAGAAGAGTATGACCAAGATGGTAACTTGTTGATAGATATTAGAATGCAACAAGTTGATTGGTCTAAACTAGAAAAAAGAGAAGGGGCGCTCTTAGGTGACTTTATCGTTACCAAAGAGACTGCTACAGTATAACGTCATATCAAATGATGGAGTTTTCTAATGGCGTGGAATGAGCCTGGAAATAACAACGGCGACAAAGGCCGCGATAATGACCCTTGGGGTAATAAAAATAATCGTGGTGGCCGAGATCAAGGACCGCCAGATCTAGACGAAGTCTTTAATAAGCTGAGTCAGAAGCTGGGTGGCAAGTTTGGTAATAAAGGTGGCAACGGCCCATCTATTGGCGGTGGTGGTGCAATTGGCTTTGGTGTCATTGCAGTTATCGCTGTTGCGGTTTGGTTTTTCGCTGGTTTCTACACAGTTGGCGAAGCAGAAAGAGCGGTTGTATTACGACTGGGCCAATTCGATCGTATCGAAGAACCTGGTTTGAACTGGCACCCTCGTTTCATCGATGAAGTGAAAGACGAACAGCTAGTTAACGTTCAAGCAATTCGTTCACTACGTGCTTCTGGCACAATGTTGACGAAAGATGAAAACGTAGTAACCGTTGAAATGGGCGTTCAGTACCGTGTTTCTGATCCGTACAAATACCTATATCGCGTAACTAACGCTGACGACAGTTTACGTCAAGCTACGGACTCTGCACTTCGTGCAGTAATTGGTGACTCTTTAATGGATAGTATCCTGACAAGTGGTCGTCAACAAATCCGTCAAAGCACTCAAGAAACTCTAAACCGTATTATTGATAGCTACGATATGGGTATTTTGATTGTTGATGTGAACTTCCAGTCTGCGCGTCCACCTGAGCAAGTAAAAGACGCATTTGATGATGCTATCGCTGCTCGTGAGGATGAAGAACGTTTTGAACGTGAAGCAGAAGCTTACCGAAATGATATTCTTCCTAAAGCAACAGGTCGTGCTGAGCGTTTGAAGAAAGAAGCAGTAGGTTATTCTGAGCGCACAGTAAACGGTGCTCTAGGTCAAGTGGCTCAGTTTGAGAAACTATTACCTGAATACCAAGCAGCTCCAGAAGTAACACGTAACCGTTTGTACCTAGATACAATGGAAAAAGTGTACTCGAATACGTCTAAAGTGTTGATTGACTCTGAGTCTAGCGGCAACCTACTTTACCTACCGATTGATAAATTGGCTGGCCAAGGTGGTAATACGAAATCTAAGCGTCAAACAAAAGCAACTTCAACTTATGACCAAATTGAACTAGAAACACAAGCTGATCCGCAATCTAGCACTCAGTCTCGTTCAGATAGTTCACGTCAAGGGAGATACTAATAATGCGTAAGTTAATGATCCCTGTATTGGTTGTAGCGTTAGCGCTAATGTTGATGTCAGTGTTTGTTATTCCAGAAGGCGAACGCGGTATCGTGATTCGTTTCGGTCGTGTATTGAAAGATAACAATGATATCTCTCGTATTCACGAACCAGGGTTACACTTCAAACTTCCTTTGTTTGACCGTGTAAAAACACTTGATGCACGTATCCRAACAATGGATGGCCGTTCTGACCGTTTCGTAACGTCTGAGAAAAAAGACGTGATCATCGATACTTACGTTAAGTGGCGTATCGAAGACTTCGGTCAATACTACCTAGCAACAGGTGGCGGTAATGCACTAACAGCTGAAGCTTTACTAGAACGTAAAGTAACAGACGTGCTTCGTTCTGAAATTGGTTCTCGTGAAATCAAGCAGATCGTTTCTGGTCCACGTAACAAAGATGTACTGCCTGAAGCTGATGATACTGAAGTTGTAACAACTGAAGCCGCGAAAGAAGCATTAGAAATCGATGGTGAACGTGATCAAATCATGTCTGAAGTACTGACTGGTACGCGTGAATCCGCAATGAAAGATTTAGGTGTTGAGATCGTTGATTTCCGTATGAAGAAAATCAACCTTCCAGACAACATCAGTGACTCTATCTACAAGCGTATGCGTGCAGAGCGTGAATCGGTTGCTCGTAAGCACCGTTCACAAGGTCGTGAGAAAGCAGAAGTTATCCGTGCTCAAGCTGAGCTAGAAGTTGCAACTGTTCTTGCTGAAGCTGACCGTACTGCTCGAGTAACTCGTGGTGATGCGGATGCGAAAGCTGCGAAGATTTACTCTGACGCTTTCAGTAAGGATCCTGAGTTCTATGGCTTTATACGTTCACTTCAAGCGTATGAGACATCATTCAGTGACAAGAGCGATATCTTAGTTCTTGATCCGAAGAGTGATTTCTTCCAATACATGAATAACTCAAAAGGCGCTCAATAATTTATAATTATTGTCCCTAAATTGAAAAGGCTTCCGGTTGGAAGCCTTTTTTGTATTTGAGGTGTTTACTTTATTAATGAAAATAACGGGTAGAGTTATAAGTTCATCATTACAGTGATCACTGTCCCTGCAACTACAAGGCAGCCACCAATCCTGCGAAGTTGATTATCCGGCTGTTGGCTGAGTTGGCTCATCATCTCTCTCCACCCTTTAGGGGCGATTAAAGGCCCTAACCCTTCAATAATTAAAACGAAACCAATGGCGAGCCAGATTGAGTTTGACATTGTTAAGCCTTAAATAATCCTGAAAGTACAATAGTATCAATGATTTTTGTGAATTTAGCAGTGTCGCCGTTCATATTTATAGGTCCAATAATACGAATTATGAACAAAAAGTGACTGCAAGAAGTGTGATTCAGTGCTAGAATCCATTTTTAATTAGCAACAGAAATTGGAAAGATGGGAAATAACGTAGTCGTTCTAGGCACCCAATGGGGTGACGAAGGTAAAGGTAAAATTGTTGACCTTTTAACTGAAGATGCAAAATACGTGGTTCGCTACCAAGGCGGTCACAATGCAGGTCACACTCTTGTCATTGACGGTGAAAAAACCGTTCTTCACTTAATTCCATCAGGCATCCTTCGCGATAACGTAAAATGTGTTATCGGTAACGGTGTAGTATTATCGCCTGACGCACTTCTAAAAGAAATGAAGCCTCTTGAAGATCGTGGCATTCCAGTGCGCGAGCGTCTTTTCATTTCTGAAGCTTGTCCATTAATTCTTCCGTACCACATTGCTATCGACAACGCGCGTGAAATCGCTCGTGGCGCTAAAGCTATTGGTACAACTGGTCGTGGTATCGGTCCAGCTTATGAAGATAAAGTTGCACGTCGCGGTCTTCGCGTTGGTGACTTATTCGACAAAGCAGCTTTCGCTGAGAAGCTAAAAGAAGTTATGGAATTTCACAACTTCCAACTAGAGCACTTCTACAAAGCTGAAACAGTAAGCTACGAAGAAGTACTAGAGCAAGCAATGAGCTACGCAGATATGCTAACTGCGATGGTTATTGATGTAACTGACGAACTAGACGCAGCACGTAAGCGCGGCGACAAGATCATGTTCGAAGGTGCTCAAGGTACGCTACTAGATATCGACCACGGTACTTACCCATACGTAACGTCTTCTAACACTACTGCTGGTGGTGTTGCTGCTGGTTCTGGTTTTGGTCCTCGTCACATTGGTTACATCCTTGGTATCACTAAGGCTTACTGTACTCGTGTTGGTTCAGGTCCATTCCCAACAGAGCTATACGATGGTCTAGATAAGCAAGACCCTGTAGGTAAACACCTAGGTGATGTTGGCCATGAGTTTGGTGCAACTACTGGTCGTCTACGCCGTACAGGTTGGTTCGATGCTGTTGCTATGCGTCGTGCAATCCAAATCAACTCTCTATCTGGTATGTGTCTAACTAAACTAGACGTTCTAGATGGCCTAGAAGAACTGAAAATCTGTACTGGTTACAAGATGAAAGATGGTTCTATCCTAGAAGTTTCTCCAATGGCTGCTGAGTCATTCGAAGAAGCGACGCCAATCTACGAAACAATGCCTGGTTGGTCTGAAAACACATTCGGTGCTAAATCTATCGACGCGCTTCCACAAGCTGCTCTAGATTACATCAAGCGTATCGAAGACCTAACTGGCGTTCCAATTGATATCGTATCAACTGGCCCAGATCGTAACGAAACTATCATCAAGGTTCACCCATACGGCGCTTAATGTGCAGAGTGAATTGCTAAAATATAAATAGCAATTGATAGTAAAAGTTATTTAAAAGCCGACTGAATAAGTCGGCTTTTTTGTATCTGTAAATTACCAACCAGAATAAGCACTTAACTAGCTTACCTATTCACGTGGTCATTATATAAGTTATTGCTGATGATCTTTTGCTCTTCATCTGGCAAAATATTGCCCAATTGCGGCAACTTTTGTCTAAAGCAAATCCAATAATTGCCGATATACTTATCATAGTTGATGAAATGCGACGTTTCGCTGTGTTCCTATAAGTGAAAGTCAGCAGTTTAAATACAGATAAAGAGTGCAGGTATGAAGCTACGAATGGTAGCAGCTTCATTGTTTTTGGCGCTGAGCTCACCCTTGAGTCATGCAAATTTGGCAGATGTAGGGGAGCCTGTTCCGATATATACTGAAGCTGAATTGATTAAGTTAATTGAAAATAACCAACATTTAGAGCGCGTAAAAGCCGATAAATGTCAGCTGGTTGAAGATATCGTCGCACGTGCAACCCGCATAAGCTTGCCTTCGTATGAGTTCCTCTACGGTGATATGCTCGCTTGGGGAGTGTGTGTTGAGCAAGATGTTGAGTTAGGTCTCTACTATATGGAGAATGCTGCTCATCAAGGTTTACCTACTGCACTTGAGCAGATTGGTCGTTACTATTCTCGCGGTACATTAGTTCAGCAAGACAAAGAGCGTGCGATCCCATATCTACGAGAAGCTGCATCAATGGGTAACTTGAATGCGCGAATTCATTTAGCTGAATTATTATTACGTGATTATGGCAGCCCGCTTGACTACGAAGATGCGTATCGCTGGCTCTATAACTCAGTGACAGCTGATCAAAGGCAACACAAACGAATTTCAGTTCTGCGAAATGGTCTAGAGCAAAGAATGCCAGACAATATTATCGCCAGAGCAAAACGCCGCGATGTGTTTTGGTAAAAGATTAAACCATCTTTACTGAGACAGCGATTTGTTTAAAAATCTACATATTGCATATATAAAAAGACCTCGCCTAGGCGAGGTCTTTTTATTAAAGCTATTGGTAGTTAGCGTATTGAGTAAGAAACTTACTGAACCACTTCACCTGATGCAATGACAGTATCGCGAACAACTTGTGTGAACTCTAGAGCTTCTTTACGAATTTCATCTTCATCAACAGTCAACATGTCACGGTTTTTCATGATGATCTTACCATCAACAATTGTGTGACGAACGTTGCCAGCATTCGCTGAGTAAACAAGTGCTGAGTACGGGTTGTATACTGGAACCATGTTTGGTGCCTTAGTATCAATAACAATGATATCCGCCAGCTTACCTACTTCTAATGAACCGATCTTATCTTCCATGTGAAGTGCTTTAGCTGCGCCCATTGTTGCCATATCGATCACTTTGATCGGTGGCATTGCTGCACGATCTTGGTTTACTAGTTTGTGAACTTTAGCAACTTGGTTGAACTCATCAATTGTGCTTAAGGTGTTACCTGACATTGGTCCATCAGTACCTAGTCCAATACGTACGTTTTCGTCGTACATCTTAAGTGCTGGTGATACGCCTTTTGCTGACTTGATGTTTGCACTCATGTTGTGAGCAACACCCATGTCTGATTTTTTCACTAACTCGATATCTTCATCATCTACAAGAATCATGTGTGCACCAACAAGGTTTTTGTTTAGTGCACCAATGCTATCCATGTACTGAACTGGAGATAAACCTTCAGCTCGTTTAGCGATTTTTTCTTCTTCGCGATGTGATTCAGCAAGGTGGATCATCACTGGAACGTCGAGTTCTAGAGAAAGTTTAGCAACCTTCTGTAAAACTTCAGTTGTGTTCGTATAGGGTGCGTGTGGTGCGAATGCTGGTGTAATACGCGGGTGATCTTTATATTCTTCAATAAAGTTTAAAGCGTATTTGATGCCTTCTTCTGCATTTGCTGCATCAGCTACTGGGAATTTAATAACAGTTTCACCAAGTACCGCGCGCATACCGATCTCATCTACTGTTTTTGCTACTTCATCTTCGAAGTAGTACATATCAGCGTAAGTTGTTACACCACCTTTAACCATTTCTACGTTACCAAGGTTTGCGCCAATACGAACCATGTCACGAGAAACAAGCTTAGCTTCAAGAGGGAAAATGTAACGGTGTAAGCGATCTGGTACATCATCCGCTAGTGAGCGGAATACTGTCATTGATACGTGAGTATGAGTATTGATTAGGCCAGGCATAACAATATCGCCATCGACATCTAATACTTTCTTCGCTTGATACTGTTCTTCTAGTGAAGCATCACCAACAGCGATGATCTTGTTGTCTTTAACAACGACAGTACCGCTTTCAAAAACAGTCTTTTCTTGGTTCATGGTTAGAACCATAGCATCAGTGATCATTAGMTCAGCTTTTTCAGCGGCAGAGCTAGTGAAAGGAAGTAAGCTTATACTTGCCATCGCAGCAGCAAGAAAAGTGCGTTTAAATGTCATATCAGTACCTTTGGAACGGATGATGGTAAAAGTGAGTGCATCATAGGCCATTTATCTAATCTTGCAAACGTTTGCTTTGTTAATTACATAAAAGTGTGATGTGAATTGATGCTATGAATGGTTGTGTTAACTTGTTTAAAATTGAGTCAATCGCCCCTTATTTTGAGCTTTTTGCAAGCATATCTGTAGGTTGCTAGCTGAGTCAGATATACTAGATGAATACCTTCCTTGCTTAAGTAGACCCGCCTATGTCAGATAAAAACACAGACAACACTAATATTGATCCTTTCGCTGAGCGCGAATCAAAAAAATACGACAACCCTGTACCAAGCCGCGAATTCATCACTAAATTCTTAACAGATGCCAATGTGCCGATGAACCGTAATGACTTGTTTGAACAACTGGGCTTGTCGGGTGAAGAACAATATGAAGGGCTACGCCGTCGCTTACGTGCGATGGAGCGAGATGGACAACTTATTTTTACTCGCCGTCAATGCTATGCACTACCAGAGAAGCTAGAGCTTGTTAAAGGTTTAGTGATCGGCCACAAGGATGGCTTTGGTTGGGTTCGACCTGAAGGCAGCATCGGCAAAGATAACGATGTACTACTTCCTCATCATCAAATGCGTAATATCATTCATGGTGATTTAGTTTTGGTTCAACCTGCAGGTACCGACAAACGTGGTCGCAAAGAAGGGCGTTTAGTTCGTGTACTTGAAGAGCGTAAAACACCGCTTGTTGGTCGTTTTTTCTTAGAATATGGCCACTCTTTTGTGGTGACTGATGATTCACGTATTACTCAAGACATCCTAATCCCGAACGAGCATAAAGGCGGTGCTCGTATGGGGAACGTGGTTGTGATTGAACTGACGGATCGTGGAACTCGTTCTCGTGGTATGACTGGTAAGGTTCTTGAGGTTCTTGGCGAAAATATGGCGCCAGGTATGGAAACACAAATTGCTATCCGTACTCACCAGATTCCAAATGAATGGCCAGATGCAGTAGATAAGCAGATTGCTGACTTAGGTGAGCATGTCCCTGAAGAAGCGAAAAAAGGTCGCGTCGACTTACGTGAATTGCCATTGGTGACAATCGATGGTGAAGATGCACGTGATTTCGATGATGCGGTTTATTGTGAAGCGAAAAAAGGTGGCGGTTGGCGCTTATGGGTTGCGATTGCAGACGTAAGTTACTACGTACGCCCAGATACAGCATTAGATAAAGAAGCGATTAACCGTGGTAACTCTGTTTACTTCCCATCGCAAGTTGTCCCTATGCTGCCAGAAGTACTTTCTAATGGTTTATGTTCATTGAACCCACAGGTAGACCGCCTGTGTATGGTTTGTGAAATGACCATTTCTGCTAGCGGTAAGCTGTCTGGATATAAACACTATGAAGCTGTAATGAATTCTCATGCTCGTCTTACTTACAACAAAGTAGGCGCAATTTTAGAGGGTGATGAAGAGCTTCGCCAACGTTACGAAAAAGAAGTGCCGCATCTTGAAGAGCTGCACCAGATGTACAAGATTCTTAAGCAGACGCGCGATGAGCGTGGTGCAATAGAATTTGAAACGGTAGAAACGAAGTTTATTTTCAACTCAGATCGTAAGATTGACCGTATTGAACCTGTGATTCGTAACGATGCACATAAGATCATTGAAGAGTGTATGATCTTAGCGAACATCGCTTCAGCTTCACTTGTTGAGAAAGCGAATGAAGCTGCGTTGTACCGTATCCATGAAACACCAAGTGAAGAGCGCTTAACGGGCTTTAGAGATTTCCTTGGTGAGCTAGGTTTAAGTTTAGGTGGTGGGTTAGAGCCATCGCCAACTGACTATGCACAGTTAATGCGTCAGATCGGTGAACGTGAAGATAAAGAACTTATTCAAACGATGTTACTGCGCTCGATGAAGCAAGCCGTGTATAACGCTGATAATGCAGGTCACTTCGGTCTAGCATTGAAACGATACGCGCACTTTACGTCACCTATTCGTCGTTACCCTGATTTACTTTTGCACCGCGCTATCAAATATCTGATTGCGAAAGATGAAGGTCGTAACACTGATCGTTGGACACCAACTGGGGGCTACCATTACTCATTTGATGATATGGACTTCTACGGTGAGCAATGTTCGATGACCGAACGCCGAGCTGATGATGCAACGCGTGAAGTGAATGATTGGCTAAAGTGTGAGTATATGCAAGACCATGTTGGCGACGAGATGGACGGTGTAATTGCTAACGTAACCGGCTTTGGCTTCTTCGTGCGTTTAACGGAACTGCACATTGATGGTTTAGTACACATTTCGTCATTGGCGAATGACTACTATCAATTTGATCCACTAGGTCAAAGACTTATTGGTGAAAGCGGTGGCATGATTTACCGCCTTGGTGATTCAGTAAAAGTAAAAGTGAAAGCGGTTAACTTAGATGACCGTCAAATTGACTTTGAATTAACTGAAACAAGCCGTAAGCTACGCGGAAAAGGCAAGACGGCTAAAAAACGTGTTGCAGAAGCACAACAGAAAGCGAAAAGCCGAAAGCGTGCATCTGTGAAAGATCGCAAGCCAGGAGTTAAGGCAAAAGCATTGGTTGAGCCGACTAAGAGACCGGATGGTAGCAGTGATAGCGCACCGTCATCTAAGGCAAAGCCGAAGCGCCGTAAGCCAAAATCAACGTCATCAAAGCCGAAACAGCGTACGAGCCGACGTAGACCTAAAAACCCTGAAGCGTAAGCTACTATTAACAAATGAACAGGTACGCAGTGCGTACCTGTTTAATACTGACAATACCTAGTGGAGTGTCACTTGAACAAGTGATGACTTAGCTAGCGCAAGAAACCTGACAGGTAGATAATGAGTAACGAATTTTTATACGGGATTCATGCGGTGAAAGCCGTACTAGAAAAAGATCCAGCACGATTTATTGAAGCATACGTATTGAAAGGTCGTCAGGATGAACGTCTTCTTCCTCTGCTGAATCAACTTCAGCAGTATGGAATTTCAATTCAACAAATGGGTCGTAAGCCGCTTGATGAAAAAGCGCAAGGGGCTAGTCATCAGGGCATCATTGCCAAAGTGAAGCCAGCTAAGCAGCTAAATGAAACTCACCTTGATGATATTTTGGCGCAGCATGAACAGCCTTTACTATTAGTGCTTGATGGTGTTACTGACCCGCATAACTTAGGTGCTTGCCTACGTAATGCTGATGCAGCTGGTGTAGCGGCGGTTATCGTACCAAAAGACCGCTCTTCACCGTTAACTGCAACGGTAAGTAAAGTCGCTTGTGGTGCCGCTGAAACGGTTCCGTTAGTGCGTGTTACTAACCTTGCTCGTACTATGCGTGCACTGCAAGAGCAGGGTGTATGGTTCGTAGGCACGGCTGGTGAAGCGACTCATGATATTTATCAAGCGAAGCTTGATGGGCCTCTAGCGATTGTTATGGGGGCAGAAGGTGACGGTATGCGTCGTCTAACGCGTGAAACTTGTGACGATTTAATCAAGATCCCTATGGCGGGTGCTGTTTCTAGCTTAAACGTTTCTGTTGCGTCAGGCATTTGCCTGTTTGAAGCGGTACGACAACGTCTAGCCAAGTAATCGCACGTCATCATTTTGAATGGTGACTGCTGATTTCAACATATAAACGCTCACCTTGCTGGTGGGCGTTTGTTGTTTTAAAGAATGAGAACAGATATCAGAAAAGCCCTAAAACAAAGGGAGGCGGATGGCTAGATGGCGAAACAAAAACTGTTTCATTATTCACCAAATACCGCTTGCCAATACAGGGTTCTTTCTATAATATTTGCCGTCCTTAAAACTCGGTCATTTTTCTTTAGTTCCTTGCTTCCCTTGGACGACCGAGCCTTTCGTGGAAGCTAATAATCCGTAAGGAGCAACCAAATGCGTCATTATGAAATCGTATTCATGGTTCACCCTGATCAAAGCGAGCAAGTTGCTGGCATGATCGAGCGTTACACTGGTTCAATCACTGAAGCTGGCGGTACTATCCACCGTCTAGAAGACTGGGGCCGCCGTCAAATGGCTTACCCAATCAACAAACTTCACAAAGCTCACTACGTTCTTATGAACGTTGAAGCTGGCCAAGAAGTGATGGACGAGCTAGAAACTGCTTTCCGTTTTAACGATGCAGTTCTACGTAACATGATCATGCGCACTAAAGGCGCTGTGACTGAGCAATCTATCATGCTTAAGCAAAAAGAAGAGCGTGCAGAGCGTGCTCCTCGTCGTGATGACCGTGAAGAACGTGCACCACGTCGTGAAGAAGAAGCTAAGCCAGAAGCTGCTGCTGAGTAATTCTTTTTTGGCCTTTTAGGTCATTAAATTTTATTCAACTCGTTTAGGTATTTTCACTACAAGCATTTGCTTACTACTTATTTTTAAGTTCGTGTGAATACCGCATTATTAAATTTAGATCAGGAGATAGCCCATGGCTCGTTTCTTCCGTCGTCGTAAATTCTGCCGTTTTACTGCAGAAGGCGTACAAGAGATTGACTACAAAGACGTAGCAACTCTAAAAAACTACATCACTGAAGCTGGTAAAATTGTACCTAGCCGTATCACTGGTACAAGTGCTAAATACCAACGTCAACTAGCTCGCGCTATCAAGCGTTCTCGTTACCTAGCTCTACTACCATACACTGACAAGCATCAGTAATCGGTAATAGTTAATAATAGTTTAAGAGGACTAAGATAATGCAAGTTATTCTACTTGATAAAATCGGTAACCTAGGTGGCCTTGGCGACCAAGTAAACGTTAAATCTGGTTACGCTCGTAACTTCCTTATCCCACAGGGTAAAGTAGTTATGGCAACTAAAGAAAACGTTGCTATGTTCGAAACTCGCCGTGCTGAACTAGAAGCTAAAGTTGCTGAGCAACTAGCTGCTGCAGAAGCTCGCGCAGAGAGCGTTAACACTCTAGAAGGCGTTACAATCGCTTCTAAAGCTGGTGACGAAGGCAAACTATTCGGTTCTATCGGTACTCGTGACATCGCTGAAGCTATTTCAGCTGCTGGTGTTGCAGTAGTTAAGAGCGAAGTACGCCTACCTGAAGGCGCTCTACGTAACGTAGGTGAGTTCGCAGTAAGCATCCAACTTCACTCTGAAGTTTTTGCTACAGCAAACATCACAATCGTTGCTGCTGAGTAATTTCAGTACGAAACGAATTCTTTCTTTATGAAAGTTTTGAACACCAGCTTCGGCTGGTGTTTTTTTATGTCTAAATTTTGTGATTCTAATGGTTTGAGGCAGTAGTATTAGAACTGGAAAAGGATATTCGCGGAAAGAATGTTATCCGATTTTTCTAGACCTTCTGGCACTTTATCGTGGTATTGACGGGAGTAAGAAATCTTCAGGGCAATGTTCTCGGTGATGTCGTTTACAGCTTCAAGTTCAGTATCCATTCTTAAGTTACTTTTACCGGAAACCAGAGTCATGTCTGCGTTGAACTTTAAGTTCGGCAGCGCTTGCCAAGACGTATTCAAGTTCCCACGGAAAATCCCTTCTTGAACGATTTCTGGGAAGATAATGTCATCGTCATCAATTTCATCAAGGTTAGGTTCTTGGTAACGAAAACCAGGGCCAAGTTCGAGCTCTAAAATGAACCTTTCGGTATTCACGAACTGGTAACCAAGACCACTTGATATCGTGTAATCTTTGAAATAAGCACTGTATCTTGAATCGACCCCTTTAAAACTGCCGTACAAGTAAGTTTTAGGACTTAACTTATAATCACTTTGTGCAGAGTAAGTGGATTGTCTTTTATCCTCTTCCCCATCTTTATATAAATTGTAGTATTTCCATTCTGCATTCGTCCTATGGCGACCAGCAGTATATTCACCATTTAAACGTGCGTTCAAAGAGCGTGAATCTGAGTTACCTGTATGGGATTGATAGCCGAACTCAACTTCGCTAGATAACGGATTCGGGGCTTGGCTGATTTCAGGTGCAATATCCAGATCCGTGGATTCTTCGGCATAGATCACGGGCGCACTTAAAAGCCCGAGGCCGAGAATGAACAATTTGGACACGCAAACCTCATTTATTGGTGATATGAATAGTGTGATCGTAATTCCTAATTATTTAGCTTGAGTCAGTAATAAGTAAATTCTTATCTAAGAGTAAAACAAAGTGGGTGGATTAGATTACAAATTATTGTTCTTGGGTATAATGAGCGGTCATTAATAGTTATTGAGTGTAGTCATTGTGGATACCAGAAATCAGAAATCAGCCAGTGCTCAAGTCGATGCAATCAAAGTTCCTCCGCATTCGCTAGAAGCCGAACAATCCGTTATTGGCGGTTTGTTATTGGATAATGAACGCTGGGATACTGTCGCTGAAAAAGTGGTAGCAAAAGACTTTTATAGCCGCCCACACAGACTTATCTTTGAAGCGGTTAAAGCCATTCTAGATGATAGTCATCCTCTTGACCTGATTACACTTTCAGAATTTTTAGAATTACGCGAGCAACTCGAAGATGTGGGTGGTTTTGCGTATCTAGCTGACTTAGCGAAAAATACGCCAAGTGCTGCCAACATTAACGCTTATGCCGATATAGTTGCCCAACGTGCGTTAGTTCGAAGTTTGATTGGAGTAGCGAACGAAATCGCTGATTCTGGCTATGACCCACAAGGTCGTACATCAGAAGATTTGTTAGATCTGGCTGAGAGTAAAGTTTTTGCGATTGCCGAAGGCCGTGCCAGTGAAAATGAAGGCCCACAGAATGTAGATAACATTCTGGAGAAAACGTTAGAACGTATTGAGATCTTGTATAAGACTCCACAAGATGGTGTAACCGGTGTTGATACTGGTTTTAACGATCTCAATAAGAAAACAGCAGGTTTACAGGGCTCTGATTTGATCATTGTTGCAGCGCGTCCATCGATGGGTAAAACCACGTTTGCGATGAACTTGTGTGAAAACGCGGCGATGAAACAAGAAAAACCAGTATTAATCTTCTCTCTTGAGATGCCAGCCGAACAACTGATGATGCGTATGCTTGCATCCTTATCTCGTGTTGACCAAACTAAAATTCGTACAGGTCAGTTAGATGATGAAGACTGGGCGCGTATTTCTTCTAGCATGGGCATGCTCATGGATAAGAAGAATATGTACATCGATGACAGTTCAGGCCTAACTCCGACTGAAGTGCGTTCTCGTGCTCGTCGTATTGCCCGTGAACACGATGGTCTATCCATGATCATGATCGATTATCTTCAATTAATGCGAGTTCCGGCACTTTCTGATAACCGTACTTTGGAGATCGCTGAAATTTCACGCTCTCTTAAAGCACTGGCGAAAGAGTTGAACGTTCCGGTTGTTGCTCTTTCCCAGCTAAACCGTTCCCTAGAGCAACGTGCTGATAAGCGCCCGGTAAACTCGGACTTGCGTGAATCAGGTTCGATTGAGCAAGATGCCGATTTGATCATGTTTATCTACCGTGATGAGGTTTATAACCCCGATAGTTCACTGAAAGGTATTGCTGAAATAATTCTGGGTAAGCAGCGTAATGGCCCGATTGGTTCGGTCCGTCTGACATTCCAAGGTCAACACTCACGTTTCGATAACTATGCAGGTCCTGCATTTGATGATGAGTAATTTGTAATGACTTACATGAAAGCAGCAACCGCTTATATCAATTTAGATGCCTTGGCTCATAACCTGGATTTAATTAAGTCGAAGGCTCCAAACAGCAAAGTAATGTCGGTAGTTAAAGCCAATGGCTATGGTCATGGGTTGCTGCATATCGCTAAACGTTCAACCAACTCTGATGCATTTGGTGTTGCTCGTATTGAAGAAGCTTTGCAGTTACGTGCTGGTGGGATTGTTAAGCCAATTTTATTACTTGAAGGTTTTTATTCTTCAGGTGACTTACCAATACTGGTAACTAATAACATTCAAACCGTTGTTCACTGTGAAGAGCAGTTAAGCGCTTTAGAGAATACCGACTTAGAAGCTCCCGTTGTGGTGTGGCTTAAGCTTGATAGCGGAATGCATCGCCTAGGGGTTCGTTCTGAACAGTATCAAGAGTTTGTTGACCGCTTGCATCAATGCCCTAATGTAGCAAAGCCATTGCGTTATATGAGTCATTTTGGCTGTGCAGACGAATTGGATAAGGCAACCACAGTAGAACAGACCAAGCTTTTCCTATCATTAACTGAAGGATGTGAAGGAGAACGCTCACTCGCTAATTCTGCTGGTTTATTGGCTTGGCCTGATAGTCATTTAGATTGGATACGACCTGGGATTATTTCTTATGGTGTATCCCCATTTGTAGATAAGTCCGCACAAGATCTAGGTTTCTTGCCTGTGATGACTCTCACTTCACATTTAATCGCTGTCCGAGATTTAAAAGCGGGTGAAAGTGTTGGCTACGGTGGTAACTGGACTAGTGGTCGTGATACCAAAATCGGTGTTATCGCAATTGGCTATGGCGATGGTTATCCAAGAACGGCACCCAACGGTACGCCTGTTTTTGTTAATGGGCGCAAAGTGCCGATTGCTGGCCGTGTCTCTATGGATATGTTGACGGTAGATTTAGGCCCTGACGCAAATGATAAAGTCGGTGATGAAGCCGTTCTATGGGGTAAAGATTTACCTTCAGAGGAAGTCGCTGAACACATTGGAACGATTGCCTATGAACTGGTCACTAAGTTGACTTCTCGTGTGGCAATGGAGTATGTGAAGTAAACATGCTCACGCGAATTACTAGGCACTGGTTAATGTCAGCAATGGCGCTGGTTAGTGCTGTTATCTCTTCGCCAGCCTTAAGTGAAGAGAAAGATTCAGCCTTCCTTCCTTTTTATTTCAGTACTGAAACCATGGGTAATACTTTTGGTGTTGCTGGTGTCGCAAAGGGCGTTGGTCAGCCGCAGGCTGCTTTATTTGGTATGGCGCTGTATTCCGATAAAGATAGCTACGTTGGTTTCTTATCAGCTTTTAATTACGCACTATCTGAAAGCGTTTTGTTCAGTACTCAGATGTATCAAGCGCGTTTCAACGACAATTCTTACTATCTTGGTTCTCAAGGGGATAACAATTCATCGAGTGCAGACAAAACGATCACTGATGGTCTAGAACAAAATTATCAGTTTGAGTTTAAGTATTTGCTACCTTGGGGGAATGTCGCTGAACATGGCCTACTTGGAGCGTTTCAGCCAATCAAAGATGTGAACTTTGCTTCGCCATTAGAGTCCGGTGTGAGTTCTATTATCTTTACTCCGTTCTATACTTCTCGCGAACTAAAGTCATTCAATAATACAGAGCAAGCAACTGGCTTTAGCTTAGCTTTTGATTGGGATAATCGCGACAGCACTCGTAATCCTACAAAAGGGTCTCATACCGCTTTAGAATTTACCACTGGGGCGGAAAGTTGGGGGAGTGATGATTTATGGATGAACTGGGAGTTCCAAAATAGCCAGTATTTTGCTTTAGGTCCACTTGGTGATCTATTTGACCAGCAAGTTGTTGCTCTTGATTTTTATACCTCTGATACACCAACCTGGAAAGACTGCTTAGGTGAGAGTTGTGGTCGCCCCCCTGAAACAGAACAAGCTAGATTAGGCGGTTTATATCGTCTGCGTAGTTATACGAGTGGTCGTTATCACGGCCGTTCAGCGGTTCATTACTCGGCTGAATATCGAGTACTGCCAGATTGGCAACCATTAAGTGAAGTCCCTGTGATTAATTACTATGACCTTCCTTGGTGGCAATGGGTAGCTTTTGCCGAAGTAGGGCGTGTTGCAGAAGAGTATGATATCAAGACGCTGCACTCTGACATGAAATGGAGCTTAGGTGGTGCAGTTCGCTTCCAAGTTGAAGGTATTGTCGTTCGAGCTGAAGTTGCGAAAGGTGGTGGTGAAGGTACTTTTCGCGTGATGATCAATCAACCTTTCTAGTCTTCTAAGAACAATTATGTCTTATTGTTCGTAAGTCAGAATTTTGTTTTTAAAGAGTGACTGTACCTTACGTCACTCTTTCCCTTTCTAAACTTCAGCTTACTCACCTTGAATCGTGGCAATAATCGTTCGGCTTCCTCCACAATCGCTATGCTCTCCCAAGTATATGCCTTGCCATGTACCTAAAGCTAAACGACCGTTTGTTATCGGAATTGTCACGCTGGTCCCAAGTGTTGAGGCCTTAATATGAGCGGGCATATCATCGTCGCCTTCATAGGTATGTCGGTAATAGATAGCACGCTCAGGTATGAACTTATTGAAGTGTGATTCCATATCGCTGCGAACTGTCGGGTCGGCGTTCTTGTTAAGTGTGAGGCTCGCTGAGGTATGTTGGATAAATAGATGTAATAAACCAACAGATAAAGAATCCATATTGTGTATCTGTTGTTCAATTTCATCAGTAATGAGATGAAATCCACGCTTTCGTGCTTTGAGATGTATAGTCTTCTGAATCCACATACGCCATCCTCTATAATGTATTTGGAAAAAAAGTGGTTTAACGCTATCTTTCTAACTTGAATTTATAAGCTTTAGCTCACATTTAAGTAAGTTGAAGCGAGAGTCTGTACTGATTTCTGTATCAGAAAATCTAATCCTGATTTATCTCAAGGTGCAGCTCTTCATATACGGCATAATACGCTGTGAAAAAAAATTACAAATAATCTTTCAATGATGATGTACTTTTATCGGCATTGAAGCATATAAACTTTCGCCTAATCGGGGGTTCTATTCATCACCTAGGTGACGCTTAGAATAAAACCTACAGTAACATCGGGATAGATACCATGTTGAAAAATATCAACCCAACGCAAACACAAGCGTGGAAAGCTCTAACTGAACATTTTGAGTCTGCTCAAGATATGGATATGAAAGAGCTGTTTGCTCAAGATGCAAAACGTTTCGAGAGTTTTTCTACTCGTTTCGGTTCTGACATCTTAGTGGATTACTCTAAGAACCTTATCGATGCTGAGACAATGCAGCACCTATTCGCTCTTGCTAACGAAACTGAAGTTAAGTCTGCAATTGAAGCTATGTTTAGCGGTGATGCAATCAACAAGACCGAAGGTCGCTCAGTGCTTCACACTGCTCTACGTAACCGTAGCGATAAGCCAGTAATGGTTGATGGCAAAGATGTAATGCCAGCAGTAAACGCAGTACTAGCAAAAATGGAACTGTTCACGCACCGTATCGTTTCTGGTGAGTGGAAAGGCTACACAGGCAAAGAGATCACTGATGTTGTGAACATCGGTATCGGCGGTTCTGACCTTGGTCCATACATGGTGACTGAAGCACTAACGCCATACAAAACTCGTCTAAACATGCACTTCGTTTCTAACGTAGATGGCACCCATATCGTTGAGACACTTAAGCCGTTGAACCCAGAAACAACGCTATTCCTAGTTGCATCTAAAACATTTACAACTCAAGAAACAATGACAAATGCACACTCTGCACGCGATTGGTTCTTGGCTGAAGCGGGTGATTCTGCACACGTTGCTAAACACTTCGCAGCACTATCAACGAACGCAGCATCTGTCGCTGAGTTTGGTATTGATACTGATAATATGTTCGAATTCTGGGATTGGGTGGGTGGTCGTTACTCACTGTGGTCTGCGATCGGTCTTTCTATCTCACTTTCTGTTGGCTTCGATAATTTCGTAGAGCTACTTGAAGGTGCTCATGATATGGATAACCACTTTGCTTCAACTGAGTTTGAAAGCAACATCCCAGTTATCCTTGCGCTTATCGGCATTTGGTACAATAACTTCCACGGCGCTGAGTCAGAAGCTATCTTGCCTTACGATCAATACATGCACCGTTTTGCTGCTTACTTCCAGCAAGGTAACATGGAATCGAACGGTAAGTTTGTAGACCGCGAAGGCAACCCGGTAGAGTACCAAACAGGTCCTATCATTTGGGGTGAACCTGGTACAAACGGCCAGCACGCTTTCTACCAACTGATTCACCAAGGCACGAAGCTGATCCCATCAGACTTTATCGCGCCTGCAATAAGCCACAACCCAGCGTCTGATCACCACCAGAAGCTGATGTCTAACTTCTTTGCTCAAACTGAAGCGCTAGCATTCGGTAAGACAAAAGAGACAGTAGAAGCTGAATTCCTAGCAGCGGGCAAAACAGCAGAAGAAGCAGCGGAGCTTACTCCTTTCAAAGTATTTGAAGGCAACCGTCCAACAAACTCAATTCTTGTTAAGCAAATGACTCCTCGCTCTTTGGGTAACCTAATCGCGATGTACGAGCACAAGATTTTTGTTCAAGGCGTTATCTGGAACATCTTCAGCTTCGACCAATGGGGCGTAGAACTTGGTAAGCAACTAGCAAACCAAATTCTTCCTGAGCTTGCCGATGATGCACCAGTTACATCACACGACAGCTCGACAAACGGTTTGATCAACGCGTTTAAAGCTCTGAAAGCTTAAGACTGCGTGAGGTGCCGATAAGTAAAACGCCAGCTAAGAGGCTGGCGTTTTTGTATTTACTGTTTTTTAGGTAATAAAAAAGGCTAACGTATATACGTTAACCTTCTAAATTTGGATTTTCTGCTACCTAACGTAGACAGTTGTTTCTATTCGAAACAGATCTCAATGAAAGCATTACCCCATTGAGAAGTGAAAGGCATGATGATAATAGCGCCTTCACACTTGTGACGAATTGTGTGGCCCTTACCTGAAACAACGATAGGTGTAGCCATGTCAAAATCGAAACCGCTCTCAGCTAAGATTCGTTTTGCACCACCCGTTACCATATTAGTGATCTCACCAACCATGTCAGTCACTTCTTCATTTAGGCCGTTCGGTCGTTCACCTAACATATTCTGCATGATCTCAAGCGCTAAACCTTCGTCGAAGGTGATCGACATTGAGCCACGAGACTGTGTTCCAACCATACCAATGAGGCCAGAAACGTCACCGCGAGCTATTTCATCTTTCTTAACTCTCGGCTTTTGTGGTTTCAGTTCTAGAGAAGCCATCGTTTTTAGCACATTCATTAAAGAGGCTAAAAACGGATTTACAAATTCAGCGCGCATAATGTTCTTCTATTATCTTATTCTGTCATACCCGAGGAGCAAGGTTCGCAAATACCATGTGATTCTATGACATGGTTGCTAAGCTGAAACCCGTGTGATTTTGCATTCTTTGCGAGTAACGTTATTAACGTTTCATCTTGCAATTCAATGACGGTGCCACATTTATCACAAATCAATAGATGAGAAAAATGTTTATCTGCATTACATGAACAACAGCAAATAAAACTGTTCGTTGACTCGACACGGTGAATGAAACCTTGTTCCAATAAAAAATCTAAAGCGCGATAGACAGTTGGAGGCTTTGCTTGTGGTTCGCTAAGTTTTAATTGTTCTAGTAACTCGTAAGCACTCGATGCTTTCTTGTTAGCTAGAATGAGTTCAAAGACTCTTTTTCTTTGCGTAGTTAAGCGAACTCCTCTCGCTGCACATATCCCTTCTATTTGCTCTATCAATGTTAGGTCCAAATTTTTTACCATAACTATTGAACTTCTTTAATCATAAACTATATCTAATTGGTTTTCGTGGTTAACCGATAAATTTCCGATTATTAAAGCAAACTACAAAGCAAATTGTGGACCACTACTTCGGATTAGACAAGGTAACTCAAAATAGTGACCCTACTCAAGACATAACTGGTTGTTGTAATAGAATTAGATACTTTATGGCGCAGTATGATTGAAATATGTGAGGTTAAGTTCACCTAGCGCTATTGGTGTTGAGCATTTACAATAGCCCACTTTGCTTTTGTTGGGCTCGCCCAATAGACTATTTCGACTCGCTATTAGGGTACTTTTATCATGACACATTCATGCAAGGTTTCAGTCGCACCCATGTTGGATTGGACTGACCGCCATTGTCGTTACTTCCACCGTTTATTGTCACAACAGACGTTACTGTATACAGAAATGGTGACAACCGGTGCAATATTGCATGGTAAAGGTGACTTTCTTGCCTATAGCGAACAAGAACATCCTTTGGCTCTTCAGCTAGGTGGTTCTAACCCTGTTGATTTAGCCGCTTGCGCTAAGTTGGCCTCAGAGCGTGGTTACGATGAAGTGAACTTGAATGTTGGCTGCCCATCAGACAGAGTTCAAAACGGACGCTTTGGTGCGTGTTTAATGGCAGAGCCAGAACTGGTTGCCGACTGCGTAAGCGCGATGAAAGAAGTTACCGACATTCCAGTGACGGTGAAGACGCGTATTGGTATAGATGATTTAGACTCTTATGAATTTCTCACTAAATTTATCTCTACGGTGTCTGAGAAGGCGGGTTGTGAGCAATTTACTATCCACGCTCGTAAAGCTTGGTTAAGTGGCCTTAGTCCGAAAGAGAACCGTGAAATCCCACCATTGGATTACGAACGTGCTTATCAAATTAAAAAGGACTTTCCGGAGTTGGTCATTGCGCTGAATGGCGGCATTACAACCCTTGAAGATTCTAAAGAGCACCTTAAACACCTTGATGGTGTGATGATAGGGCGAGAAGCTTACCATAGCCCGTATATTCTGGCTTCAGTTGACCAAGAGATCTTCGGCTTAGATACTCCAGTGAAGAAGCGCTCTCAAGTTGTTGAAGAGATGTACCCGTACATCGAGCAAGAGTTATCTAATGGCGCAAGCCTTGGTCATATATCTCGTCATATGCTTGGTTTATTCCAAAGTATGCCGGGTGCTAGACAATGGCGCCGTTACATCAGCGAAAATGCACACAAGAAAGGTGCTGGCATCGAAGTTATTCAAACTGCGCTAGCGAAAATCCCTAAGGAATTGAACGTGTAAATTTAGCCAGTACTGGTTAAATTAACCAAGTTTAGTTGTTTTAGAAGCCACCCAATAACGGGTGGTTTTTTTAATTTATTGATTTTAAAGTTTATTTTTATTTTCTCAACTTGGTACGAATGCTGCAATTAGGTAATGGTCGAATAAGTAAAAAGGAAAATAATATGTTTGAACTTATCTTTGTCTTAATCTTTGTCACTACATTACTAGTTACTGGACTGACTGCTTTTACTGTTCTCGCGGCGACAGGGCTTGCATTGGTAGTTATGTTTCTTTTAGGCATGGTCAGTATCGTATTTAAGCTACTTCCATGGTTGATTGTGATTGCGTTAGGTATTTGGTTCTTCAAAAATTATGTGCATTGTCCACGTTAAGTTTTTTTGAGTATCCGCATGTTTGTTGTTTGTGCATTTGATATGTGTGGTAGAATTTTCGTCAATTAATTTTACCGTTGTGCCAATGTTGAGCACGAGATATGAAATGGGAGCCATCTCAAATGAGTAAAACACCATTGATTGCTTTAATGGGCATGATGTTTTCAGCTACAGCTGTATCTGCGGATTCAGATTCTTTTTATTCAGCTAAAGTTGGCGCTGAAATGTGGTGGAGTGGCACTAAAGTCAATGAAGTGAGACGCGATGACGGTAAATCACCTTCAATGTACTTTGCTTTGGAACATAAGTTTCCGCTGATCCCTAACGCAAGCATCCGTTATACAACGGTTGATACTGACTATATCGCTTTCGATAAGTACGACTACACCTTTTACTACAACTGGCTAGATCATGATTTACTGCATTTCGATGCGGGTATTACAGTAAGCCAGTATTCCAACACTCAGTATGTAGATGCCGCAACTTCTTCAACGGCGTCTAATTTTGACGAGTTGACTTGGAGTTTTTACGGTTACGGTGAAATCAATGTACCGAAAACAAATTTCGACATCATCGGCTCTATGGACTTCGGTAACAGCAATGGTTTGAAAACCACCGACCTTATGGCTGGTGCTCAATACCGTTTACCAATGCAGAATGCTGATATTGCATTGCGTGGTGGCTACCGTGTGATCGACTTAGAATCAGAAACCGCTTTTGATTCCACATTGGGTAAGCCTTTTGTTCTGGTTGATGGTTGGTTTGCTGGAGCAGAAGTTCGCTTCTAACCTTTAATTGAATTATTTAAATAACGCCGCCTTATAAGCGGCGTTTTTTTATACCTATTAATTATATCGTTCTGGAATTAGTTAGCACATTTCCCACTTTGAACCATCCTTATAGGTACTGTTGATTTTTATCCTCGTTAATACTGACCCAAGGAAGGAATATGACTCTCCCTGAACTAAGAAATTTGTATCGAGAGAAGATGTTAGTAGAAGCTATTATTGAGCCATCAACGCAAGAAGGCTCATGGGTTGTGGAGTTTCGTCACCGTCGTGGAGGGTTTGTTTTGCTGACAGATGTACACGGTGAAGAGTGCCACTACTTGGATTTGGATCTGGCATCTAAGTCAGCAATGGCTGTCGGGTTTCAGCAAGTTCGAATTGAAAATAAATAGTGCCGATGCTCTATCTACTCTTTCTTACTTCCAAAAAGTTATAAAACATACTTATCTATTCTTTCTTGTTATTAAAAGGAGTGGTTAATCTATCGTCACGCAATGATTAGGGATGTCGTGACCATGTCTWTATATAAGAAAGAGTCTTCACAAAAGAAAGTAGCACCAGAAAATACAGCACCAGCAGGTGTACCTGGGATAGCTGCTCCACTTAATGACCAACAATTAGGTCAACTTCAAAATACGGTTTCAGAATTGTCACCACAGCAGTTAGCTTGGGTGAGTGGTTATTTCTGGGGACTAAGTCAATCTCAGCCTGTAGGAGCCGCCGCTCCTATTGCTCATGCTGCTGCGGTAGTGTCTGCAAAACCAGCGGGTAAGCTTTCTATTATATTTGCTTCACAAACGGGTAATGCCAAAGGTTTAGCTGAAGCTCTAGAAGCTGATGCAAAAGCTGCCGGAATTGCTGTTCAATTATTTGATGCGAGCGACTACAAAGGCAAAAATCTTGCGAAAGAAACTCATGTGATCTTCGTAGCTTCAACTAACGGCGAAGGTGAAGCACCAGATAACGCAATTGAGCTGCATGAATTTTTACAATCTAAGAAAGCCCCTAAATTACCAAACCTACAATACGGTGTGATTGGCTTAGGGGACTCTAGTTACGAGTTCTTTTGTCAAACAGGTAAGGACTTTGATAGCTACCTATCTAAGTTGGGTGCAACTCCATTTATTGAACGTATTGATTGTGATGTCGATTACGAGACCCCTGCAAGCGAGTGGACGGCGAAAGCGCTTGAACAGGTAAAAGATGCCTTGTCTTCTGGCAATGAGGCTGAAATCGTTCAACTTCCAGTCGGTCAAGCCGCTGCTGGTCATTCTCAATACACAAAACAACACCCATATACAGCGACGTTACTGACGAGCCAAAAAATTACAGGGCGAGACTCTGGTAAAGATGTTCGTCATGTAGAGATTGATCTTGATGAATCAGGTATCACTTATCAACCTGGTGACGCGTTGGGCGTGTGGTATGAAAACAGTTCTGATTTAGCAAACGAAATTTTAGCGAAGGTTGGACTTTCTGGTGTTGAGAGTATTGAAGTCGATGGTGAAAGCCTCTCTATCCATAGTGCGTTAGTCAGTAAATATGAGATCACAGCATCAAACCCTCAGTTGGTGACTAAGTTTGCTGAACTTTCTGGCAGTAAGAAACTACAAAAGCTGGTGGATGATAAGAACAAATTGCGTGATTACGCAGGTAATACTCAAGTTGTAGACGTACTTGCTGAGAAGAAAACAAAACTGTCAGCAGAAGAGTTAGTGAGCTTGTTACGAAAATTGACCCCTCGTTTATATTCAATTGCATCTAGCCAAGCAGAAGTGGATGAAGAAGTTCATTTGACGGTAGGTCTAGTTGAGTACCAAAAAGGTGAAGAGTCTCGATTAGGTGGTGCATCTAGCTTCTTGTCTCAAAGGTTAGAAGAAGGTGGTGAAGTTAAAGTCTTTGTTGAAAACAACAATAACTTCAAGTTACCGCAAGACGACAATACACCAATTATCATGATTGGCCCTGGTACAGGGATCGCCCCTTTCCGAAGCTTTGTACAAGAACGTGAAAACCGAGATGCAGAAGGTAAAAACTGGTTGCTGTTTGGTGACCGTACCTTCACTCAAGATTTCCTATATCAAGTTGAATGGCAGAAATATTTAAAGTCTGGCGTGCTTACTCGTCTTGATGTTGCCTTTAGCCGAGATCAGCAAGACAAGGTCTACGTACAACATCGTTTACTTGAGCAAGCAGAGCAAGTTTGGCAATGGTTACAAGATGGCGCTTATCTATATGTGTGTGGTGATGCAACGCGTATGGCGAAAGATGTTCATGATGCATTAATTGTAATAGCGGAAGAGCAAGGTCAACTTGGTCGTGAACAAGCAGAACAATATATTAATGATTTACGCAAAGCGAAGCGTTACCAAAGGGATGTGTACTAATGAGCAAGCAAGTCATAGAGCAAGAAGTTTTAGGCCAGGTGCTTGGCCCATTAGCAGACAACGAGCGTCTGAAACGTGAAAGTAATAACCTGCGTGGAACCATTGAGGCAGATCTTCAAGATCGCATCACAGGTGGTTTTACTGCAGATAACTTCCAGTTAATTCGTTTCCACGGTATGTACCAACAAGATGACCGTGATATCCGTAACGAGCGCGCAAAGCAAAAACTTGAGCCTCTACACAATGTAATGTTACGTGCACGCATGCCTGGTGGCATTATCACGCCTAAGCAGTGGTTGGCGATTGATAAATTTGCAGATGAAAGTACGTCTTATGGTTCAATTCGTTTAACGACGCGTCAAACGTTTCAATTCCACGGGGTTTTGAAACCGAACATTAAGCTGATGCATCAAACTCTAAATAGTATTGGTATTGATTCTATTGCAACAGCGGGAGACGTGAACCGGAACGTTTTATGTACGACTAACCCTGTTGAATCTGAGCTTCATCAAGAAGCTTATGAGTGGGCCAAAAAGATTAGTGAACATCTTCTACCTAAAACTCGCGCCTATGCAGAGATCTGGTTAGATGGCGAGAAGCTAGAGAGTACGGATGAAGAGCCGATACTTGGTAGCAACTATCTACCACGTAAATTTAAAACAACAGTTGTGATCCCTCCGCAAAATGATGTGGACGTGCATGCCAACGATCTTAACTTTATCGCCATTGCTGAAAATGGAAAGTTAGTGGGTTTCAACGTGTTAGTCGGCGGTGGCTTAGCAATGACTCACGGTGATACTTCTACCTATGCACGTAAAGCTGACGACTTTGGTTTTGTGCCGCTAGAAAATACGTTAGATGTTGCGGCAGCCGTTGTTACCACACAGCGTGATTGGGGTAACCGTTCAAATCGTAAGAATGCAAAAACTAAGTACACATTAGATCGTGTAGGTATTGAGGTGTTTAAGGCTGAAGTAGAAAAACGCGCTGGTGTAGAGTTTTCTGAGAGTCGTCCTTATGAGTTCACTGAACGTGGTGACCGTATTGGCTGGGCTGAAGGTATCGATGGTAAACATCACTTAGCGTTGTTTATCGAAAATGGTCGACTATTAGATTTCCCCGGTAAAGCTCTTAAAACTGGTGTCGCTGAAATTGCGAAGGTTCACAAAGGTGACTTCCGAATGACTGCGAACCAAAACCTAATTGTTGCAGGGGTGCCTGCCAATCAAAAAGCAAAAATCGAGAAACTCGCTCGTGAATATGGTTTGATGGATGATGCAGTCAGTGAGCAGCGTAAGAACTCGATGGCTTGTGTTGCTTTCCCTACGTGTCCACTTGCAATGGCGGAAGCTGAACGTTTCTTGCCAGAGTTTGTTACCGATGTAGAAGGTATTCTCAAAAAGCATGGCCTACCAGAAGATGACAACATCATACTGCGTATAACGGGCTGCCCTAATGGGTGTGGACGTGCCATGTTGGCTGAACTTGGATTAGTGGGTAAAGCACCAGGTCGATACAATATGCACTTAGGTGGTAATAAAGCGGGAACTCGAATCCCTAAGATGTATAAAGAGAATATTACCGATAAGCAGATCCTAGAAGAGATTGATGTACTTGTAGGCCGCTGGGCAAATGAACGTGACGATAATGAAGGATTTGGTGATTTCACTATCCGAGCGGGAATTATTGAAGAAGTCATTATTTCGAAGAGGGATTTGCATGCTTAATACTGTTGCTTCTAAGCCACAGTTAGCAGAGCTGCTTACATTAGCTAAGTCGGGGCAAAGTCTCCGTCTTGCAGAAATCAATGTGGAGTTAGAGTCGCTAACGGCACAACAACGAGTTCAGTGGGCTTTAGATAATCTGGAAGGTACACACGTTGTTTCATCTAGTTTTGGTATCCAAGCTGCGGTAATGCTGCATCTTGTTACTAATGCTCAGCCTGATATTCCAGTAATACTTACTGATACTGGGTATCTGTTTCCTGAGACTTATCACTTTATTGATCAACTGAGTGAAAGGTTGACTCTTAATCTTAAGGTGTTTCGCTCCCACGAGAGTCCTAACTGGCAAGAAGCTCGTTATGGAAAGTTATGGGAACAGGGAATAGAAGGAATAGAAAAATACAATAAGCTGAATAAAGTAGAGCCTATGCGCCGCGCTTTAGATGAGTTAGATGCTGGTACATGGTTTTCTGGTTTACGTCGTGAACAATCTCAATCAAGAGCTGGATTGCCGATACTGTCGATTCAAAATGGTGTATTCAAATTCCTTCCAATAGTGGATTGGACAAATAAAGATGTTCACTATTACCTAGAAGAACATGGTTTAACTTATCACCCACTAAGAGATGAAGGTTATCTGTCTGTAGGTGATACCCACACAACCAAAAAGTGGGAACCAGGAATGAATGAAGAAGAAACTAGGTTCTTTGGATTGAAAAGAGAGTGTGGACTGCACGAGGATGATGGTAACGAACAATTTGGTTCCGGAATCTAACTTGTTCAGTTATGAATAAAAGGAAAGCTGCGAAAGCAGCTTTCCTTTTATTTTATCTACTCCAAAACGCAAGGAAATTAATAACTCTGTGGATAACTTGTGTGGCTGGTGGGGTTAAATGTATGAAAATAAGGCTTTGTATTTATTTTCATCGCTTAATGCGTGTTTTTGCAATTTTATTGAAATAAACCTTGCCAATGTCTTCGTCTTCTCTATAATGCCGCCTCACTGACACGGCAGACGCCACAAGGCTTCAGCGAAGAATGT
>NZ_JAKJSW010000170.1:0-9132 GCF_050337375.1 Vibrio makurazakiensis
GATTAAAACGGTTTGGTTTCACATTCGCTTTTAGGATCTTACTACCAAGTACTGGGGTTAACGTTAATGCCACCACAGATGAGAAGATCACCGACATTGCCAACAACACCGAGAACTCGGTAAACAATAGTCCAACCATTCCATCCATAAATGAGATTGGCAGGAATACCATAACCAGTACTAAAGTCGTCGCGATTACGGCAAAACCAACTTCACGAGTACCTTTATATGCAGCTAACAGTGGCGATYCACCACGCTCAATATGGTGGAAAATATTCTCTACAACGACGATTGCATCATCAACCACCAAACCAATAGACAGAATCAATGCCATCAATGTAATTAGGTTGATAGAGAAGCCGAAGTAGTACGCTGCGATAAACGATGAAATCAACGAAACAGGCACTGTAACCGCAGGGATCAAAGTCGCACGTGCTTGACCGATAAAGACGTAAAGAACAAGGATTACCAAACCACCGGTAATAAAGAGCGTGCTATAAACTTCAGAAATAGAACGGTCGATAAAGACGGTAGAGTCATAGTCCACAGCCAAACGAGTACCATCCGGTAGGAACTTCTGAATGTTTTCAACTTCTTTGTGGACAAGGTCTGCGACTTCAAGCGGGTTGGCATCCGATTGCGGCACAATCCCCATACTTACGTTAACAACACCATCGCTCTTGAAGGTTGAGTTTTCATTTTCTGCGCCAATGTAAACATCTGCGACATCTTTTAAGTAAATTGGCGAGTTATCAGAAGCACGCTTCACGACTAGGTATTCAAAGTCTTGTGCTTGAGTATAAGAGCGAGCCGTACGCACTGACATAACAATGGCATCGTTACGAACTTCACCACCCGGGCTTTCAATGTTCTCACTACGAAGCGCCTCTGTAATATCTGATGCGGTCACACCACGACCAGCCATCAGAGCAGGCTTCAGCTTTACATACATAACCTTGTATAAGCCGCCTGAAATATCCACTGAGCTCACGCCAGAGATCAAACTGAAGCGGTCGATAAGAACACGTTCGGTGTAATCCGTTAGCTGAGTTCTATCCATTTCAGTCGAGCTTAAGTTGATGTAAACCGAAGCTTCACCGCTACCATTGTTTTTATAAACAATTGGGTCATCCGCTTCATCTGGTAATGAACGCTGCGCACGAGCTACGGCATCACGAACATCACTCACGCCTGTGTTTAGGTCATAACCTAGCTCAAAGGTGATAGTGATACGTGACATGCTGTTACGAGTGGTCGATTCAATTTCATCAATACCACTAATACCAGACAATTGATCTTCGAGGTTTGAGGTTATCTGGCTTTCGATGATAGTGGCCGACGCACCTTCATAACGAGTACTGATCGATACCACAGGGCTTTCAATATCAGGCATCTCACGAACGGCGAGCTTATTGAAAGAAACAATACCAAACACAACCAATAGCAAGCTTAATACAACAGCGGCTACGGGTCTCTTTACAGAAACGTCAGATAACAGCATTAGTTATCACCTTTTTGTGTTGGTTTTCCATTAGCAGAAGAGCTCTTTGCAGATTCTGTCTGTACACCAAGCTCTTTAACAGTTGCGCCATCACGCATGTTTACGATCCCTTGCACAACGATCTTGTCACCGATTTCGATACCTTTTTCGATAACCACTTCGTTATCAATACGTGCACCTAAAAAAACTTCTGTACGAACAGCTTTATTATCTTCACCGACAACATATACAAAACGTTTTGTCCCGGAGTACTGAAGCGCTTGAACTGGAATGATAGCTGCTTCAATTGCAGGGAAATCCATATCAGCAGCCACCAACATACCCGGCTTAAGCTGATTAGATTGGTTATCGAAGTGAATGCGCACACGTAAGTTCAATGTTTCCGCATTAATACGGGAGTCAATGCCTACAACCGTGCCAGAGAACTCGGTATCTCCCCAAGCACTCGTACGAGCGGTAACTTCCATTCCTTTAGAAAGCATCGATAGGTAACGCTCAGGAACTTGTAAATCGAGTTGCATTACAGACAGATCATCCAGAGTGACTAGCTCTGTACCCGAATTCACCATTTTCCCGCGACTAAAATCAATAAAACCAACAGTGCCAGAGAAAGGGGCACTAATATGTAGGTCTTTTAGATTAGCGTTAGCAGCAGACAAACGTGCATTGGCAATTTCAACATTGGTTTTTTGAGCATCAATTTCAGTTTGAGTAATGGCGTTACGCTTAACTAGGCGTTGAAATTCAGCCAATTTACGTTGTTCATCTTTTAAATACGCTTGCGCTTCAGCTACAGACGCTTTCGCTTTATCGTCATTCAACTGAACAAGTAATTGCCCTTTTTCTACATCTTGGTTGGCTTTTACGTAAATAGAGTCGACTTTCCCCGATACTTCAGATGAAATCATCACTGACTGCTCAGCTTCAAGCTTACCCACCAACGACAAAGACTGGTTAACTTGGTGAATATCGACCTGTTCAGTTACGACTGTGACAGAGCTTGGCCCCATGCGTTTAGCAAGTACGGCTGGAGACGCCAGAAGAATAGACAAGCTAAGTAAAGATAAAATAGATTTATGTTTCATAAGTGATGGTCTACAAGTAAGAATTAAGTTCTAATTTTGGAATTAACCGTATTCTATCAACTGATAGTGTTTATAACGTCAAGAAGTGTAAATCTGGATAAATTACATTTACACTTCATATCCTTAAGTCTAGAAGATGTAGTCGCTAAGGACATGCTTACTTCGCCATCAAAATGGATACTTTCTACCATCTTTGCCCAAAAAGGCAGCATCTAACACAAAACCATAAGAAAAACCCTTTACAGGTTAAACGTGTTTGCTATGATGCGCTCCGCACTTGAGAGATGCGTTGGGAAAAACATCTCTTTAGCCTATCCATTATGAGTTAGGAAAAACACCCTGGAGGGGTTCCCGAGTGGCCAAAGGGAGCAGACTGTAAATCTGCCGGCWCYGCCTTCGATGGTTCGAATCCGTCTCCCTCCACCATATTCTYCTTAYCTCTTTTAAAGAGTTAAGAGAACAACCTRRTTGATGGGCTTATGGGAAAACATCAATTTAGGCTTACTTTGTGAAAAGTAAGACACACCCTGGAGGGGTTCCCGAGTGGCCAAAGGGAGCAGACTGTAAATCTGCCGGCACTGCCTTCGATGGTTCGAATCCGTCTCCCTCCACCATATTMTCCTTAATTGGAAAATCGAAAAGCCAACTCATTGAGTTGGCTTTTTTCGTTTCTGACGTTTACTTTTGGCAAACTTTACCTCTTAGCAATCTAAGATCCACAAGCTATTCAATTCACACCATCCATATCCATTCACTTGAACACCTTGTATACGATCGGACACTTCTAACCCAAATGTTTCGAGCTTTAGCTCAGTAATAACTCCAACCTCGGACAGCCACTGACGACACTCTGCCAGTATAGCTAGCGACCTACTGAAATCAGGCTGTTGACGAATCAACGAAATATACGACTTAATCGTATCCAAGATCTGTGATTCTAAATTGAGAGTGGAAAACGGAAAGCGAGCTAAAAAGCTAAGCCAAGTACTCAACAGGTTCCCTTCATTAATAATGCTACACAACACAACTCCCTGAACTTTCGTGTAGTCACCATATTCAATTAACACTTTACGGTCATTTGGCATCGTAAGAGTTTTGAAGATCCTCATACACTCAGATGTATCTTCAACAGTAATTACCTGAACAACCTCACGACTCTGGTTAGGAGCTTGGATTTTTAAAAACGTGGCATAGCTTTCGCTCGATACAGAATGAGTTTTCTCGGGCATTTCTAAGCACAGCTTATTTTCAGCGCACGCTTTGCTGATTGCCCAGTCAGGATAAACCCAAAGCTCGACAGTATTCAAAATAGAAGCTTGATGTGAATAGAGTTTATTGCGGCTAAGACGGAGCATATTATCCGAGAAGACATCTAGCGAGAAAGCACCAGAGCCCATGAGTATTCCAGATGTCGATAGCTTAAATATTGATGTTTCAGCCCGAGAAAATAACCTTGGCAAATGCCAATCTGTCTCGCTCAAACGCACTTCAATAGTATTCTCTGAGTACAAATTCACATCTAAAATATGCTGATAGCAAAAACGCCAGAACTCACTATTAATTAGAGTTCGAATGCTTCGCACAACATCCTTAGCTAGCAAAACACTGCCATCATGGAACTGCACCTCATTACGAATTTGAAAACGCCAAACAGTCCCGTCTTCATTGGGTTGCCAATGGTAGGCTAGATCGCCTTGAACATGATCATTTTCTATTCGAGTGAGACGTTGACACACTTGAGTCACTAAAAAGCGCTCGGTTCTTCTAATAACTTTTTGAGGGTGGAGTTGCTCTAGTTTTCTATGAAATGGAATATAAGCGCGACGAGCTGATTGGTTAGCATGGTTTAAGAATGATTGCAGCTCTGAACCAGCATCCCTTCCGCCAAAACTCAGCATTTGTAGCATTTGTTCCACACATCCAGCATCCGAGAACTTTCGAACTCGCGCATAACATACATCAATAGGTTCAACTCGGCATGTTAATAACGCTTTCTTATTGCGACCAGAGCTCGCCTGCCAATCAACCCAGCCTTCCTTTACCATGGTTTTGATAATCGTCTGAACATGGCGTTCACTGACGGTTAACAACGCTGCTAATTGGCTTATTTGACATTGAGATGTACCAGGACCAAAAGCCTGAAACATCTGCTCATACTGTTCAAGTTGTCGCTTTAAATTTGCCATCTATTTTTCAGATGTCTTTATTGTAGTGAGGTGTCCATAGCCCGTATTCAGTAATGCTCGTTCCATAGTCTCGATAACCTGAACGGTCACTTCAGCAAGTAAAATGTCAGATTCAACCTTGTTATCACGAACCAATTGGGACATATGGTCAATCTCATATTCGAAGCCATTTCCTGCCACTTTATGTTGAATGGTGTTCTTTATTCCCTGATATTCTATGTATATAGTCTCTGGGTTCCACCACTTATCTCTTATCGTGATAGTTAATTCAGGCCCACGCAATATTGCGACACGAGGTAAATTAGAAACAATGGATGCCGATATTTTACCTTCTACACCTTGAGAGAAAGTAAACAAAGCATCCGTGTCCACTTTCGCTTCTTTGAACGCRCTCAACATATCAACCTTAGGTTCTGAGGGCTCTATACCTATAGAGCGACATAAATCGTAGTAAAACCATAGCCCATACACTCCAACATCAAGTGTCGCCCCTCCGGATAGTTCAGGGTTAAATATAAACAAGCTCGGATCATAGTCATGCTCGTTACCAAACCCAGCCTCTATCGACGTTACCTGTAAACGATTTGAGCGCAAGTAGTCTTTAAGCTCACGGTAAGCTGGAAATGCCACGGTTTTCATTGCTTCCAAGAGCAACACACCATGTTTGTCAGCTAGAGCTTTCATTGCCATCCAGTCAGCTAGGTTAGTAAACGCTGGTTTCTCTACCAATACATGCTTATTGTGACTAAGAAATAGCTCCGCAAGTGGCCGGTGGTACGGGTGAACAGTCGCAATGTAGACCGCCTCTACATCAGGGTTCTTCGCCATATCTTCGTATGAGCCATAGGCCAAATCACAACCAAATTTTTGTCCAAAGACATTCGCTCGTTCTAAGTTTCTAGCAGACACAGCATAAAGCTCACCATGTATAGAGTATTGCGTTAGCGCCGTTGCAAACCTCTGCGCAATATTCCCTAGGCCAGCGATGCCCCATTTCACCGGAGTTTTACTTTCACTCATCATATTATTACCTACTCGATTGTTTCATATAAGTGTACTCATATCGTAGCTCCTGAAATAGAGAACAAATATCGCTACCTGTTCATGATTTAGTTAGAAGCCCTGAAATCAAAGTCGAGTCCTGAATTTTTTGAAAAAAAACGCCTATCGAACTATCGATAGGCGTTTAATTAATTGACTAAATTGAACGGTATTTAGTGCCAGTGATTAACCTTGAATACCAACGATTAACCAAGGTGCATCAGGAACAGTAAGGTCGCGCTCTAAGTGCCAGATATCAGTAATATCTTCTTCTACACCTTCTGCAGCATCACGGTAACGACCACTGAACTGTAGGCTTAGCTGCGCTTTAGATGCATCATGATCAGCACGAACAATCTCGGCATCAACGTACATAACATCTGTCTGCTGCTCACCTTCTAACTTATTACGCTCAGCTTTCAAGTCTTCGAATAGGCTTGGAGATACATACTCTTCAATCGTATTCAGTTCATTGTGGTTCCATGCACCTTGCAGTGTACGGTAGTGTTCACGCGAACCATTGATGAATGCAGCTTGGTCGAAGCCCGGTGGGTAGTTGTGTGGAATATCGCTTTGTGCGCCAAAACCAAAACCGCCAGCACTATTTTGTGAGTGAGGTTGTGACTGTGGTTGAGCCTGTTCAAAGTTGTGAACATTAGGCTGTTGCTTAGGTTCTTCGTACTTGTTCTGACCCATGCCACCAAATGCTGGTTGCTGTCCACGAGCGTGCTGATTCATCGAACCTTGTTTCGCCCCCAGCATTCCACGTAGGAATTTGAACGCAAGGAACGCAACTAGACCCATGATTAGAATATCCATGAACTGGATACCTTCAAATGCGCCGCCAAAGAAAGCTGCAAGTAGGCCACCAGCAAGCAGACCACCAAGAAGACCACCCATTAGGCCTTTCTTACTTGAGCTTTTCGCTCCTGTTTTACCAGCTTGGTCTTGCTTAATTGTGTTTGTGTTTTGTTGTTGCTGTTTAGGAGCAGGAGCAGTCTTAAAGCTTTTACCAAATGACTTACCACCACCAAACTTTTTCGCTTCCGCGATTGGTGTAACCGCAACTGATACCATCAGTATTGCGACTAGCGAGAAAAATCGTTTCATTGTTATCCTTGTAAAGGTTGTTCTATCGACTCTCTAATCATACTCGTTAACAATGAACAATGAAATATTCACATGAGTTACACATGTATCAGAATATTGCTGCTAGCATTCGATATAGATGGGCGAAGTAGTTGACGCTTATTGATGTCGAGCATAATATATTGAACGTTGTTCATTTATAGAAGTTAACCATGGCACGTAGAAACGATCATACAAGAGAGCAATTAGTTCAGCTGACTCTAGAAACCGTAAAAACGTTTCTGAGCGAACACTCATATCATGAGTTAAGCTTGCGGAAAGTCGCGAATATGATTGGCTACGTTCCAAGTACATTAGTGAATGTGTTTGGTAACTACAACCTACTCCTGTTACATGCTGTCGCTCAAACGCTTGATGAGCTAGCAGAAGAAGCCAAAGAAGCCGTGAAAGACGCTTCAGATCCTCAAGATGCACTCTTCAATCTAGCTTATTGCTACCACGATTTTGCGTTAAAGCACCCTCACCGCTGGCAATTGATCTTCGAACACAATATGAATGGTGAAGATCTTCCGGAATGGCAATCACAACGAATTGACGGCATGACAAGTATGTTAGAAGCGCTACTTTCTACGCTTGCCCCTGAGCGTTCGGAGTCCGATGTTCTAAAAGCAAGCCGCGTTCTATGGTCTGGTGTCCATGGCATCACCCTGTTAAGTGTTGACGACAAGTTTTTCACCTCTGAACCCATCGATGGTAAAGAGCTGATCAACAACTTAATTACGAGTTACTTACTCAACTGGTCAGCGTAAGGTACAAACAATGTCACACAGCAGCCAAACTTCGCTGTTAGCTCAAAAAAGGTTTCTTCCCTATTTTATTACTCAATTTTTAGGAGCCTTTAACGATAATATTTTTAAAAATGTATTATTGCTATTTGTGGCATTCGCTAGCCTTGAAAATTTACCTATTTCAAGCAACCTCTTTATCAACCTCGCAGCGGGTTTATTCATTCTGCCATTTTTCCTTTTTTCAGCGACCGCAGGTGTGCTTGCTGATAAATACGAAAAGTCATGGCTAATCCAAAAAATTAAACTGCTTGAAATCGCCATCATGTCTCTTGGCGCTATCGGTTTCATTTTCGAAAGCTACAGCGTGCTGCTTTTCCTCTTATTTTTGATGGGAACACAGAGTGCATTCTTTGGCCCTGTAAAATACGCACTGCTTCCACAACAGCTCAAGTCTAACGAGCTCGTTCCGGGCAATGCTTTAGTTGAGACGGGAACCTTTTTAGCCATCTTGCTTGGCACACTCGGTGCTGGCGTTATTGCATCAACAGACAATGCAAAATACGTGGCTGCCATTTGTGTGGTCGCATTTGCTGTCGCAGGTTATCTTTCCAGCCGCCATATTCCAGAAGCTTCCGCTTGCGATCCAGATATAAAAGTGAACTGGCGCCCAATCAAGTTAACTCGTAATAMACTCGCAATTGCTAAGAAAGATCGCACTATTTTCCAATCTTTAATGGCAATTAGCTGGTTTTGGTTTTTAGGCGCGGCTTATCTTACCCAGTTTCCAAATTTCACCAAATTGCACCTAAATGGTACAGAAGGCGCTGTATCTTTTTTACTCGCACTCTTCTCAATCGGCATTGCCATTGGTTCTCTCGCCTGCGACAAACTTTCGAATCATAGGATTGAGATTGGGATCGTGCCTATCGGTAGCCTTGGTATTACTATATTCGGCTTACTGCTCGCGACATCTGTTCCTGAAGCTCTCCCGCAATTTACATCTTTCGATGAGTTTATTGCTCATTCCGAACTTTGGCCTCTATTCATCCACTTGCTTCTACTTGGTGTATCTGGTGGTATCTTCATTGTTCCTTTGTATGCCTTAATGCAGCAACGAGCACCAGCAAAAGAAAGAGCACAGGTGATAGCTGCGCTTAACATTTACAACTCGTTGTTTATGGTTGGCAGCGCTGTTCTAGGTATTGTTTGTTTATCCATACTCGAATTATCCATCCCACAGTTATTTTTAATGCTCGCCTTATTAAATGCGCTCGTGATGGCTTATTTGTTCTATCAAGTGCCTGTTTTCGCCGTGCGCTTTTTAACGTGGGTTATCACGCACACCATGTATCGTGTAAAACATAAGAACCTCCACCACCTTCCAGAAAAAGGTGGGGCTTTGATCGTATGTAACCATGTCAGTTATATGGACGCGTTATTGT
>NZ_JAKJSW010000171.1:0-9097 GCF_050337375.1 Vibrio makurazakiensis
CCCATATAGTTCAAAGGTATGACAATGAAGCAACGCCTTATTCTAAAGACAGCACTAAGTGCTGCAATTCTAGCAACTCTTGCTGGTTGTGCATCTCAGCCAACTCAAGAGTGGAATCAAGATGAAACTTACAAGCTGACAGTTCTTCACACAAACGATAACCATGGTCGCTTCTGGCAGAATAAATACGGCGAGTACGGCATGTCTGCGCGTAAGACGCTAATCGACCAACTTCGTGCTGAAGTTAAAGCAGAAGGCGGCAGCGTATTGCTTCTATCTGGTGGTGACATCAATACAGGTGTTCCAGAGTCAGATCTACAAGATGCTGAACCAGACTTCAAAGGTATGAACAAAATCGGTTACGATGCGATGGCATTGGGTAACCACGAGTTTGATAACTCTCTTGAAGTACTAAGCAAGCAAATTGATTGGGCAAACTTCCCAATGCTATCTGCGAACATTTACGACAAAGAGTCTGGCGAGCGTAAATTCCAAGCTTACCAAATGTTCAACAAGCAAGGCATCAAGATTGCTGTTATCGGTCTAACGACTGAAGATACGCAGAAAATTGGTAACCCTGAATTCATCGGTGGTATTGATTTCCGCGACCCTAAAGAAGAAGCGAAAAAGTTAATCGCTGAGCTTAAAGAAACAGAAAAACCAGATCTGATTTTCGCAGTTACTCACATGGGTCACTACGAAGACGGCCAACGTGGTGTTAACGCTCCTGGTGATGTTGCACTAGCACGTTACCTTGATGAAGGTTCTCTAGACATGATCGTTGGTGGTCACTCTCAAGAACCAGTATGTATGGAAGCGCCAAACGTTGTTAAGAAGAACTTCAAGCCTTCTGATGAATGTCGCCCAGATGTACAAAACGGTACTTACATCGTTCAAGCTCACGAATGGGGCAAGTACGTAGGTCGTGCTGATTACGAATTCCGTAACGGTGAACTAGAAATGGTGAGCTACGATCTAATTCCTGTAAACCTTAAGAAGAAAGTGAAGATTGACGGTAAGAAGCAACGTGTACTTATCGAAGACGAAATTGCACAAGATGCTGAACTGCTAGAATTCCTACGCCCGTACCAAGAGCAAGGTCAAGCACAGCTTAATATTAAGATTGCTGAAACTAACGGTAAGTTAGAAGGCGACCGTAACGTTGTTCGTTTCCAACAAACGAACCTAGGTCGTTTAATCGCGACATCTCACATGGAGCGTGCTAAAGCTGACTTCGCAGTAATGAACTCTGGTGGCGTTCGTGATTCTATCGAAGCGGGTGAAGTAACTTACAAAGATGTGCTAACGGTTCAACCATTTGCGAACATCCTGACTTACACAGACATGTCTGGTAAAGAAGTTCTAGATTACCTAAATGTTGTTGCGACTAAGCCTGTAGATTCTGGTGCATACGCTCAGTTCGCTGGTATTTCAATGACAGTAGCTAACGGTGAAGTGTCTAACGTATTCATCGGCGGCAAACAGCTTCGTCTAGATGAAACTTACCGTTTCACAGTGCCAAGTTTTAACGCTTCAGGCGGTGACGGTTACCCTAAATTGTCAGGTCACCCTGGTTTCGTTAACACTGGTTTCGTAGACGCTGAAGTACTGAAAGAGTACCTAGAAGCAAATAGCCCTGTAGACGTAAATAAATACGCTCCTTCAGGTGAAATGGTTTACAAGTAACCATTAGCGAAAATCAAAGAACTAGAGAAAGCAATTGACTCTAGGGCTGTGATAAATTTAACTAAAGCGATGCCTCGGCATCGCTTTTTGTTTATTTAAACGCATATTTTAGGATTCGTTATGACCCCTGCAATTAACTTAGCTAAGAAAAAGAAAGTGACTCATACCATCCATCAGTATGATCATGATCCTAGCCATGAGAGCTACGGTTTGGAAGCGGTTGAAGCTTTGGGGCAAGATCCTAAACGTGTATTTAAAACGCTCTTGTTTTGTTTGAATGGGGTAGCTAAAGATCTTGCTGTCGCCATTATACCTGTCGATCAAAAGCTAAACTTGAAGCTTGCCGCAAAGGCCGCTAAAGGGAAAAAAGCAGAGATGGCTAATCCTGATATCGCTCAAAAAACGACGGGCTATGTGGTTGGTGGTATTAGCCCTTTGGGCCAAAAGAAAGCATTGCCTACTTTTATCCACGCCACCGCAGAAACTCAAGACATGATATGTGTCAGTGCAGGGAAAAGAGGTCTGGAGATTGAGTTGGCACCGAGCGATCTCGCGAAGCTTACTCGTGCACAGTTTGTTGATTTGTGCCTATAGCTGAGAAGTTACGGAACAGTACAAAACGGAATAAAGAAAAACGCCGACAAAGGTGAACTCTGTCGGCGTTTTATATTTTGAAAATGGAGCTAATTAAGCTACTTCTTCAGGCCTAATGTTCCACCAACACGCTTTGCGGCCGGCTTATTTGGGCGATTAGAGTTGCGATTGTTGCTTGAGCTGTGGCTATTGTTTTCTGAACGGCGGTTATCAGAACGACGATTGTCTGAATTGTTCTTACCAGACTCCCAGTGGTTCGATTTCGAGTTGCCACCACGGTTGCTATCTGAACCTTCACGGCTTGAACTTCCTTTACCACGCTTAGAGTTAGGCGCATGACGAAACTCTTCCGCGTTGTTCCCTCGGAACGTGCGAGGTTTACGATCTTGTTGATTACGTCGAGCAGTTGATGCGCGGTTCTCATCACGGCTATCAAACAGTTTCGCGTCAGTCGCCTTGTTAATGTGTCTTCCTTTAGCATCTAATTTAGATGCTTCTTCAGTACTCACTGAGCCTTCACACATTGACAGAATTTCTGCGACTTCTTCATCGCTCAGGTAACGCCACTTTCCGTTTGGAATACCGTCAAGAGAGATGTTCATGATACGCACACGACGTAGTTTAAATACTTCATAACCTAACGCTTCACACATGCGGCGAATTTGGCGGTTTAGGCCTTGAGTTAAGGTGATACGGAAAGAGAATTTCGTTTCTTTTTCTACCTGACAAGGCAGCGTAACTGTATCTAAAATAGGTACGCCAGCCGCCATCTTTTTAAGAAACTCGCTAGTAATCGGCTTATCTACACGAACGACGTATTCTTTTTCGTGGTTGTTACCCGCACGCAAAATTTTGTTTACGATGTCGCCGTCATTCGTTAAGAAAATCAAACCATCAGAAGGCTTATCTAAACGTCCAATTGGGAAAATACGTTTGTGGTGACCAATAAAGTCGACAATGTTACCCGGAATATCACGTTCCGTAGTACAAGTAATACCGGTTGGTTTATTCAGTGCAATGTAAACCGGCTTTTCTTTAGATCGAACAGGTTTGTGGTCAATACACACATCATCACCTGGAAGTACTTTTGTACCCATTTCAGGGATCTTTCCATTGATGGTGACACGTCCAGCATCGATAAGTTTATCGGCTTCACGGCGTGAGCAAAATCCAGTTTCACTAATGTATTTATTAAGGCGTTTAGCTTGGGAATCTTGTGACATGATCTTCTCTTAGCGTTTCACAACGTTTTTAGGTAAAAGAAAAGCAACTAAGAATAGTTGCTTATTTATTGAATCAATTTTATCACTAAGTGTGACAATGAGCACTAACTCATTCGTTTTTGATGTCGTTCGCGGTTTTCAAGCTTCTTATCGTTGCTTTTTCTCAACATGACATACACAGCACCACTGCCACCGTGAAATGCTTGTGCAGAGTGAACACACTGCACATCATTGATTTGATTGAGCCAATTAGCGACGTAGCTTTTCATCATAGCTGGTGGGTTAGAACGCTCTCCCTTGCCGTGAATAATAATAACGGTTCGGACATCCATCCTTAAACATTGGCGTAAGAACGAAAGTACTTCATTACGTGCGTCTTTAAGTGTTTTTCTATGCAGGTCTAGCTTTGCCTGAATTGGGTATTTTCCTAAGCGGAGTTTTTTATAGACACCTTCCTGAACTCCATCTTTTTTGTATTCTATGATGTCTTCAGGTTTGATCATTGGGCAATAATCTAGAGATAGATAATCATCATCGCTTTCTGATAGCCACATTGCCGCTTCACGCTTAGCTAAGTGAGATTCTGTAACTCGGTGAACTTTTTGATGTTCAGCGGTGTCTTGGTCGATACGTTTTATATCGCCCATCATTTGTTGGAATAAATCTAGGTCGTCGTTATGAGACATGGCGTTCATCTCAAGTTATGTCGGGAAATTTTAGTATACCCAAGCCATAAAATGATGTGTGCAATTTTAGAGAGGAAAATGAAAAAAACGGAGTAGGCAATAAACCGACTCCGTTGCAAAGCGTATTCACTATTTTATTACTGCTCAATAATTAAATAGAGGCTTAGCGATTCTAGTGAGGAGATTTCGCATTCATCACTTTGTAGACGAAGTATCCTCCGTAAAACATCATAAGACCGATAGCGCCAAAGATAACTATCATTGATGAAAGACCTACTGCATTACCAAATAGGAGATCAAGCCAAAAGTCCATGTGTTTATCCTCAAAGTATGAATACGTAGTTAACGATAAGTTCTATGAGTTCATTCGATACTGATCTGGATCAACATTGTTGCATAGGTTAAATATATGTTCTGCACGGTGAGTTTCTGGTCACATTTTAGTATTGTTGATGCTTAAGTGAGCGAACGAACCTGTATTTAGAAAAACTTCACTAAAAGCACTTGCGCCTTATCTCAGAATCCGTATTATACGCTCCATCGACAGGCAATTAGCCCGTTAGATATCTCGGTGAATAGCGCAGCTTGGTAGCGCATCTGGTTTGGGACCAGAGGGTCGGGGGTTCGAATCCCTCTTCACCGACCATATTAAGAAAAAGGCTTCGCAGAAATGCGAAGCCTTTTTCGTATGTGAGGAATAAATAATCTGGGCGGATTCGCCTTATCTTAGGAGTTTATTCTTCACCGACCTCATAAAAGAAAGCCGTAGTGGAAATGCTACGGCTTTCTTGCGTTTAGCTTTTGAAAAGGCGCAGTGAGTACTACTATCTAGTATCAGGCATAAGATAACAAACGTGATTCGCCACTGGTATGCTTGTGACGTTATTTAGAAAGCACAGTTCGCTTTTTGGCTGGTGGACAACTGTTCCACGCTATAGCCATCCTCTTGTAATAAAGACAGTAAGTTTTGTTCTCCGACTAAATGTAGCGTACCTACAACAATTAAGTGTTTACTATTCTCTGGAACAAAGCTGTTGTTATTGAGTCGCTGAATCCAATTGTGATTTCTTGAATATACAAAGCGCTCATTCATCTCTGGGCTGATTTCACTGCTCATACCGAGTTCGAGAAGGTTAGCAGCGTCACCACTTTGCCAACTTTCAATAATGCACCCAGCCGACTTTTCGCTGTTATCCCATTCTTCTAGTCCACTGATAAGTAACAACTCACCATCTTTGGGAAGCTTAGTGAGTAAGTTAATCTGAAACTGTAACTCCTCAAACCCTAATACAGGGATATTTTCGAGTGTGGCTTTTTCTATCAGGAAGCTATCAACGCCATACTGAGCCTCAAGCCCTAATGATTCAAACTGCTTCATTTGAAGAGTTAATGCGGTTGCCCATGGCGGTGACATAAGTAAAGTCTGAGGGTGTAGGTTTAACGAGTTTCCTACCTCTATCAATTTCTGTTTGAGACTCTTAGATAAGACATCTTCACTTTTGTATTTTGCGGCTGGATATTGGACATTATTATTTTTTCGAATATCGGCTTCCACAATTAGCCCGTCACTCTTTTCTAAATACTCGATAACAGGAACGGGTAAAGGGTACATTTCTTCGTTGCCGACATGTACCGAACCGAAAATCATCAGTTCTTTATTACCTTTGCTCGCACTCCAGTAGAGTGGTTCAGATAAAACTGGGTGAGATAGGAATCCGATGAAGAAAATGACTGCTGAAAGAGCATATGTATTACGACGCATTAAGGCGCTCCCTGGTTTGCCCGTAAGGGGGTCACTCGTCAAAATAAATTTAGCGTGCTGTTTTTGACGTTTATTTTTGAGATGGAATTCACATTGTAGCTAGTCAAATTATAACAATCTTCATGAACAACGAAATTGAATATTATTTTTAGCGCGATAAATCGACAAATGTGCCTTATTAGTGTGACTCCGTGCTCATAAATTACGTCAAAATTAAAGTGACGTAACCTACGTGATATTTAACTCATTAATTTAAAAGTAAATTTTAATTTTATGAAGTTTGAGATTTGAACAAGATCACTTTCCGATATCGATTTAATTCACGTAGGAAAATAACTCAATATAGTTTCTACATCTTCAGAAACGAACCTTTCTCGTTTCAATTAGTAATTTTTAATGGGTATGTAGAGATGTTAAAGAGAAACTTAATTGCTGTTTCAGTGTTAGCGGGGTTAGCGGGTTGWGCTATTGCACCTTCTGCAGAGCAAAAAGTGGTAAATACACTTGCTGACAACCTAGATGTTCAATACCAAGTTTTGACCAACCATGGCGCAAATGAAGGCTTAGCGTGTCAGGAACTAGGAGCCGAATGGGCATCTTGTAATAAAGTGAATATGACTTTAGTTAACCAAGGTGAAGCCGTAGATTCAAAGGACTGGACGATATACTTCCACAGCATTCGTTTAATCCTTGATGTTGATAATGAGCAGTTCAAAATTACTCGTGTAACGGGTGACTTGCACAAGCTAGAAGCAACAGAAAAATTCGACGGTTTTGCTGCTGGTGAAGAAGTTGTGTTACCACTGGTTAGCGAGTACTGGCAGTTATTTGAAACTGACTTTATGCCAGGTGCATTCATTACGGCACCGAATGCCGAGCCGAAGATGATTGCATCATTGAATACTGAAGATGTTGCATCATTTGTAACAGGCTTAGAAGGTAACAACCTTAAACGAACTCCTGACGACAACAATGTTATGGCAACAGCGGTGACTCGTTTTGAGAAAAACGCTGATGTAGTTTCACAAGATGTAACAACAACATTACTACCAACTCCAATGTTTGTTGAAGCGGGCGAGGGGACAGTAAGCATTACTGATGGTATTGCCCTACCTGAAGGTATATTTGATGCTGACCAATACGCCGCCATTGAAGAACGAGCAGATGTGGTGAATGTGGATGTTAGCGGCGATCTCCCTGTGAGTATCGCTGTTGTTCCTGCTGACTTCACTGGTGATTTAGCGAAGTCTGGAGCTTATCAATTAAGCATCCAAGACGATGGCATTGCAATTAAAGCGTTTGATAAAACGGGCGCTTTCTACGCAGTACAATCTATCTTTGGTCTGGTAGATAGCCAAAACGTTCAATCACTGCCACAGCTCTCTATTCAAGATGCGCCCCGTTTTGATTATCGTGGTGTCATGGTGGACGTCGCTCGTCACTTCCATTCAAAAGAAGCTATTCTAGCGACGCTAGATCAAATGGCTGCGTACAAAATGAATAAATTGCATCTTCATTTAACAGATGATGAAGGTTGGCGTCTAGAAATTCCAGGTTTACCAGAGCTAACGGATGTAGGGTCTAATCGTTGTTTTGATTTGGAAGAGCAGAGCTGCTTACTGCCTCAGCTAGGTTCCGGTCCAACAACCGATAACTTTGGTTCAGGTTTCTTTAGTAAAGAAGATTACGTTGAGATTCTAAGCTACGCAAAAGCGCGTAGCATCGAGGTTATTCCTGAAATCGATATGCCTGCACACGCTCGCTCTGCTGTTGTATCAATGGAAGCGCGTTACACTCGTCTAATGGCGGAAGGCAAAGAATCTGAAGCGAGTGAGTTCCGCTTAATGGACCCGCAAGACACTTCGAATGTCACAACTATTCAGTTCTACGATAAGCACAGTTTTATTAACCCATGCATGGAATCATCAAGCCGCTTTGTTGATAAAGTCATTACTGAAGTCGCTGCAATGCATAATGAAGCGGGTATGCCGTTAACAACTTGGCACTTTGGTGGTGATGAAGCGAAGAACATCAAGTTAGGCGCAGGCTTCCAAGACGTTGATGCTCAGGATAAAGTGGCATGGAAAGGTAACATTGAATTAGATAAACAAGACAAACCATTCCAACAGTCTCCACAATGTCAGTCTCTCATTGCCGATGGTACGGTAAGTGATTTTGGTCACCTTCCGGGCTACTTTGCGAAAGAAGTTTCAAAGATTGTCGCAGACAAAGGTATTCCTCACTTCCAAGCTTGGCAAGATGGTCTGAAGTATGTTGAAGAGGGTGAAGAAGGCTTCGCGACTGAGACTACTCGCGTTAACTTCTGGGACGTTCTGTACTGGGGCGGTACTTCATCGGTATACGATTGGTCAGCGAAAGGCTATGACGTCATTGTTTCTAACCCAGATTACGTATATATGGATATGCCATATGAAGTAGACGCAAAAGAGCGTGGTTACTACTGGGCTACTCGTGCAACCGACACACGTAAGATGTTTGGTTTTGCTCCAGAGAACATGCCACAAAATGCCGAAACATCATTAGACCGTGATGGTAATGGCTTCACAGGTAAAGGTGAAATTGAAGCGAAACCTTTCTACGGTTTGTCTGCGCAACTTTGGTCAGAAACTGTGCGTACTGACGAACAGTATGAATACATGGTATTTCCTCGTGTTCTTGCAGCTGCAGAGCGAGCATGGCACCGCGCTGATTGGGAAAACGACTACAAAGTAGGCGTGGAGTATTCTCAAGACACCAACTTAGTTAACCAGCAAGCTTTAGACGCTGACTTTAATCGCTTTGCTAATATTCTGGGCCAACGTGAATTAGCTAAATTGGAAAAAGCGGGTATTGATTACCGCCTACCAGTACCGGGAGCTGTAGTTGAAAACGGTAAGCTTGCGATGAATGTTCAATTCCCAGGTGTTGAGCTTCAGTACTCTGCTGATGGCGAAAATTGGTTAACGTATTCTGACAGCGAGCGCCCGAGCGTAGAAGGTGAAATCCATATCCGTTCTATATCAGCTACGGGTAACAGAACGAGTCGTGTGACTTCGGTACAATAACTCTTTGCATTTGATAGCTCCTCTTCGAATAGAGGAGCTATTCATTATCAATCCTTATTAATTAACTCTGTCCACATACAC
>NZ_JAKJSW010000172.1:0-8993 GCF_050337375.1 Vibrio makurazakiensis
GTCAGCCAGAAACGCTCTCTTGCTACCAATCGACGATTGATAACCATTTTGAAAGTGGAAAGGGGGCGATGCTTATTGAAGTCAAAACACCTCCTGAACAAGCATCTTCTCAGCTGAAACAGTTCGCTCATTTGTTAATGGAAACGCTTAATTAAGGATTTTGTATGCTTTCATCAATACGACAACCAGCGGTATCCGAGCATTCTCAAGCACCATTATTGGTTTTTTTACATGGTTTACTGGGAACTGGTGAGGATTGGAAAGAATGTGCTGATCTGCTCCCTAATTTCCATAAAATTATGATTGATCTCCCAGGGCATGGAGAGAGTCGTTTTGTTGATACAGAAGGCTTTGATGAAAGCTGTAAAATGATTAAACGCACAGTTGAACAGCAAATGTCGCTACTTAACTTGTCAGCTCAGCACCCTGTTATCGTTGTGGGTTACTCTCTCGGTGGCCGACTTGCTATGTATAGCCTAGCTCATGGTTATTTTGATTCTTTGAACCTGATTAAGCTGGTGGTTGAAGCCGGAAACTTTGGTTTAGAGACAGAAGAAGAAAAAGCTCAGCGCTTAGTCAACGATACTAAATGGGCAATTAGATTTGCTCAGCATCCAATTGATGAGGTTTTGTCCGATTGGTATCAACAAAGTGTTTTTTCTTCACTAAACCATGAGCAAAGACAAACTTTAGTATTAAAGCGTAGTGGTAACCTTGGAGTATCCGTAGCAAATATGTTGTTATCTACTTCGTTAGCAAAACAACCAGATTTACGTGCTACATTGAATGCTTATCAACATTTAATTCATTACGTTTGTGGTAAAAAAGATCAGAAATTCATAGATCTAGCGACACTAAGTGGTTTTGAATTTAGCGAAGTTGATTTTGCAGGGCACAACGTTCATTTTGAACAACCTGAGCAATTTAGCGATGTGATAAAGCAACAAAGTAACGTCTAGACCATGGTATTTACCATGGCTAACTAAGAGAACAATGGGAATCACCATGGCAAAAACAGTTGGCATCACCGAAGAAGAACTTTACGCAGCAGTACAATGGAATGATTGCAGCAACGATTACGAAGATATTCAATATCACAAATCAGAAGATGGTATTGCAAAGATCACCATCGCGCGTCCTCAAGTACACAATGCATTCCGCCCTCAAACCGTAAAAGAAATGATCAATGCATTAGCTGATGCTCGCTATGATGAAAGAGTGGGCGTGATCATTTTAACAGGACTGGGTGAAAAAGCGTTCTGCTCTGGTGGTGACCAAAGTATTCGCGGTGACTACGGTGGCTACCAAGATGACTCAGGCACACACCACCTTAATGTTTTAGATTTCCAACGCCAAATTCGTACCTGTCCGAAACCGGTTATTGCGGCTGTTTCCGGTTGGGCTGTCGGTGGCGGTCACGTTCTGCATATGATGGCAGATTTAACAATCGCGGCTGAAAACGCACAATTTGGTCAAACTGGCCCTAAAGTCGGTTCATTCGACGGTGGGTGGGGGGCTTCTTATATGGCTCGTATCGTTGGCCAGAAGAAAGCTCGTGAAATTTGGTTCTTATGCCGTTTCTATGACGCTCAAGAAGCATTGGATATGGGTTTAGTAAACACTGTTGTTCCTGTTGAAGAGCTTGAGAAAGAAACCGTTCGATGGTGTCGTGAAGTACTGCAACATAGCCCAATGGCGCTACGTTGCCTAAAAGCAGCATTAAACGCCGACTGTGATGGTCAAGCGGGTCTTCAAGAGTTAGCCGGTAACGCGACCATGATGTTCTACATGACTGAAGAAGGCCAAGAAGGGCGTAACGCATTTAACGAAAAGCGTCGTCCAGATTTCGATAAATTCCCCCGTAATCCGTAAGAACTTCTAAAGTACTTAAAAGGAGCAGTTGACGCCTGCTCCTTGTTTGCTTTAAGACCCTTTGTCTATGATGTACCTATCATGACTTCTCTGTAGAAAATCTCATCAGCCACAAGGTTAATACTATGCGCCAAGCTAAACTTTATCGTTACCGTCTACCAATGGATAGCGGTGTGATCCTTCGTGAAACAAAACTGACAGAACGTATTGGTTATGTCGTTGAGTTGAAAGAGGAAGGTAAAGTCGGGCGAGGGGAGGTTTCCCCATTAACTGGCTTTAGTTTGGAGACCGTTGAAGAAGCTGGTATTCAACTTCAAGCTGAACTTGAACGTTGGGTACATCAACAAACTTTAACGCCTGAAAAAGAGCTGTACCCTTCTGTTGCTTTTGGTTTTTCTATGGCTCAGTTGGAGCTTGCTGGCGGTTTACCGCAACAAGGAAATTACCAGGCAGCGCCGTTATGTACAGGCGATCCAGATGAATTGATTCCTGTGTTAGAGCTGATGCAAGGGCAGAAAGTCGCCAAGGTAAAAGTTGGCCTGTATGAAGCGATTCGTGATGGTATGTTAGTGAGCCTGTTCTTGGAATCTATCCCAGATTTGCATTTGCGACTAGACGCCAACCGAGCGTGGAAACCTGAAAAAGCAAGGCAGTTTATTAAGTATGTTGCTCCGTCTTTGCGTCAGCGTATTAGCTTTTTAGAAGAGCCGTGCCAACAGCCGGGAGACAGCTTGTCATTTGCCATTGATACTGGTGTAGCAATCGCATGGGACGAAACTCTTCAACATGCAGTGAAACGTTCGGACTTCTCATTGAATGATTTAACTGGCGCAAAGGCGATTGTCATTAAGCCAACGCTCATTGGATCAGTAGAAAGGTGTATTGGCCTTATTGAAAAAGCTGAGCAGCTAGGTATTCAAGCGGTGATCAGTTCCAGTATTGAAACCAGTTTGGGTTTGAATCAACTAGCTCGTCTTTCTCAGTGGAAACTGCCGAATGAAGTACCTGGGCTTGATACGATTGGTTTGTTTAAACAGCAATTAGAAACCTCATGGCCTGGGAGCGAATTACCCGTAGCGACCTTAGAACAACAAGAGCTTATTTGGGCTGCTTAGTTTAAACCTATCAATCAATTTACTGGCTACCTTATGATGTGCTCACTGACTAAAGAACCCTATCCTTGGGCGTTGTGGGCGCAAAAATGCCCCCAGCAATACGCCCTCATTACAACAGAAGCCAGTTATAGCTGGGCTCAACTCAATACCCTTATTGWACATTATGCCTTGATCCTTTCTCGACAAGGTCTGTCCGAAGGTGATGTTCTAACTATTGTTGGAAAAAATCAGAGTGAAGCTATCGTTGTTTATTTGGCAGCGTTAAGACTTCGAATTATTTGCGCTTTCGTAATGCCTCAGCCGATTAATCGTTTAGTTGATAAACTAATAACCCTTTACGGTGAAGTTGATAAAAAGCTTGGAGCTGGGAAAGCCAAACTGTGGTTGCTCGATGACGTCCAATATAGCGGTTCTGAGGTAGAGCGATGTAATGCTGATCTAATGTCTATCCCCAAAATCACTGAAGTAATAGAGGGTATAGAGGCTTCGGAATGTGTTATCCCAAAATCGGTTAATGTGAGCGATGAAGCTACAAAAACTACAGAGAAAACACTAGCGACAATTGTTTTTACCTCAGGGTCAACAGGTTCACCAAAAGCCGTTGCCCACACTTTGCAACAACACCTGTATTCAGCAAAAGGGCTTCTCGATGTCTTTTACTACACACAACAAGATCGTTGGTTGCTGAGTTTACCTATTTATCATGTCTCTGGTCTTGCGATACTACACCGTTGGTTAGTGGCTGGTGGCTGTATTAAGGTTGGATCGGGCCTGCTAAGTCAAGATGTTGAGGGATGTACTCACGCCTCTCTCGTTGCTACTCAGTTACAAAGACTATTGATTAGCCAGCAGCCACTTTCCTTAACTCATGTATTGCTAGGTGGTAGCCACATCCCGATCCAATTAGCGAAACAAGCTCAGAAGCTTGGGATTGAAACATGGGTTGGTTACGGGATGACAGAAGCAGCGTCAACGGTGACCGCGAAGCAAGTGGATTCCAATCATACTGCTGGGTTTGTTCTTAACCATCGAGCGCTGAAAATCTCAGAGAAAAGAATATTCATTGGTGGACAAACCTTAGCGTCGGGTTATTACTACCAAGGAAAAGTGACCCCTTTAGTCGATAAATCGGGTTGGTTTGATAGTAAAGATCTTGGAGTGTGGGTTAACGAGCAAATTTCTATTATTGGGCGAGCTGATAATCAATTTATATCTGGTGGCGAAAATATTCACTGTGAGGAGATTGAAGCGATATTGAATAGGCATCCAGACATTATTCAAGCGATGATTGTACCGGTTTCTGACTCTGAATTTGGACATAGGCCAGTCGCGATTATTCAATCGAGAAATGAGCTGAGCGCTGAGTGTGACCAGAAAAACTTAGAACAGTGGTTAGATGGAAGCCTAGAAAAATTCAAATGGCCGATTGCTTATTATCAAATGCCTGAAGAGCTTCTTAACAGTGGTATAAAAGTGTCTCGTTCTGCATTGAAGCATTGGTTAACGAAGAAGCTAACCGAGTACAAATTAGAAGAGTAAAAATAAGAAGAAGTGCAGGCTCGGTGACTAGGCGAAACTGCACTTCAAGGGGGCGTGGTGATGGTGAATCACCACTTTTTGCTGCTCTTTTAGTTGGCGAGCGCTTTCTTCATTTGCTCTGCAACTTTATCTACTTTTCCAAGCCCGATGATAACCTGAAGACCACCTTTTCCGACCGGAACAACGCCTGCTGCACCGAGCTTCTTCAGTTTGTCACTATCAGCAACAGAAGAGTCTTTAACGCTTAAGCGTAGGCGCGTAATACAGTTATCCACTTCTAGAATATTATCTGCACCGCCAACAGCTTCGATGTAGTTGTTCGCTAGTTCACTAAGGCCTTCTGGAGTGTTTGAAGTCTCTTCCTCATTTTCCATTTCTTCACCACGACCTGGTGTTTTTAGGTCAAACTTGATGATAGCGAAGCGGAATACTGAGTAGTAAATACCGAAGAAAACAAATCCTTGAAGTATCAGCATGTACCAGTTTGTTGCTAGTGGGTTCTGGCTTGAAAGTACGAAGTCAACCAAACCTGCAGAGAAACCAAAGCCTGCCATCCATTCCATACTCGCTGCAATATAAAGCGAGATACCCGTAAGCACTGCGTGTACTAGGTAAAGTACAGGGGCTAGGAACATGAAGCTGAATTCTAGCGGCTCAGTGATACCAGTGAAGAATGATGCCATACCAGCAGCCAGCATAATCGCGAAGACTTGGTTTTTATTTTTCGCATCTGCACAGTGGTACATCGCAAGCGCAGCAGCCGGCAGACCAAACATCATGATAGGGAAGAAACCTGCCTGGTACATACCCGTTTTACCTGGGATACCTGTGCCGTTCGCAATAGATTGAGCACCACCAAGGAAGTTAGGGATATCGTTAATACCGACAACGTCAAACCAAAATACAGGGTACAGGGCATGGTGCATGCCAACTGATAAGAATAAGCGGTTAAAGAAGCCGAATAATCCTGCTCCAACTGATCCCATGCTTTCAAGCTTAATGCCAAATACGATCAGTGCGTCGTAAACAGCAGGCCAGATGTAAAGTAATGCAAACGATAGAACCATACCTGCGATAGAGGTTAGGATTGGAACCAAGCGTTTTCCGCTAAAGAAAGCTAGTGCTTGTGGTAGCTCTACGGTTGAATAACGGTTGTAGATCTCAGCTGAGATGATACCGATAATAATACCGATGAACTGGTTGCTTATCTTACCGAATGCGTCTGGAACGTCACTCGCGTCAACTCCCATCAATTGTGCTACCGAACCCGGTGCGAGTAGGGTAGTGACAACAAGGAACATGACAAAGCCAGAAAGTGCAGCCGAACCATTTTTGTCACGGCTAAGGCCAAAAGATACACCGACAGCAAAGAGTACTGCCATGTTATCGATAATTGCAGCGCCTGATTTAATTAAGAATGCCGCTAGGATGTTCTCTGAACCCCAGCCAACAGGGTCAAGCCAGTAGCCGACCCCCATAAGAATTGCTGCAGCCGGTAATGTAGCAACTGGAACCATCAGTGCCTTACCAACCTTTTGCATATATCCAAGTATATTCATGTGTGCCCCTAAGATTTTCTAATTAATTTTTTTAATGCCTGCTGGGATCAAGGTTGAGTCAAAAAATTGATCTGGGCAGAAATTTAAGTAACTGCAATGATTAGAAACTTATTTAACGATGCGAACAAACGAATTGGGTAGTAGTATGAATTAAAATTTTTAATGGGACTTAAATGTGGCTAACCAGCAATTATTACTTCGAAATCTACATACATTTAACGTTGCGGCAAAACATATGAGCTTTACTTTAGCTGCTCAGGAGCTGCATTTGACCCAAGGCGCGGTTAGCCATCGAATTAAAGTATTGGAAAATGAATTGGGCTTTAGCCTCTTTGTTAGAGGTACAAGAAAGCTTGAGCTAACCAGCGAAGGCTATCGGTTTCAATCCACATTATCTAAATCTCTTCACAGTATTTTTTCCGAAATTGATGACATTAATGCGTCGGAGATGACTGGGGAAATTAATATCGCCGCGTCGACTGGTTTTACTAATGGGTGGTTATTACCTAGGTTGGCAGACTTTAAAGCGAAGTACCCGAACTTCAACGTCAATATTTTTGGCTATATGGAGCAGCAGGACTTTCACCATAATAATATCGATATAGCGGTATACTTTGGCACAGAGCAACAAACCAATGTTTATCGTCAACGACTATTTGGGGAGCAGTACATTCCAATATGTACGCCACAATACGCCAAGCAATTACGTATCTACGAAGATGGATTGGAGTCTTTAAAGCGAATTAACTTTATTCATGCACTTGGCTCTGATGCTTGGCAGCGTTGGATGGTCCATATGAATTTAGACGTGGATATTTTTAAACACTTCTATTGTGTGAGCCATAGAGAAATGGGATTCCTTGGAGCTAGCCACGGCTTAGGAGTTGCAATGGGGCGTTACCATTTCGTGAAAGAACAGATTGAATCTGGGGAACTTGTCACCCCTTATCCGTGCATGGAAACAACGTCGAGTTATGATTTGTTGTGTCCATTAGGAACGGAGAATCGTCCAAAAATAAGAACCTTCATTAACTGGGTTGAAGGGCAGGTTGAGTAGCAGTTAGTTAATTTAGAAATTAATTAGTTCAAAACTGAATTTATAATCCTTATAACCATCACTCATAATGAAACCTAATTCTAATGGAATAGTGAATAAAGGTTGAGTGATGAGAGTTATGCTAGTACTCGCAGTAGTGATACAAATTGCCGTTGCAATACAAAGTGATGGGTTAGCACGTGCGATAGCAGAGCTAACGGCTTTCTTGCTTGTTACTGCTTTAGTTATTGATCATAAAAAAGTAGTGAGTTCCAAAAAAGCCATCAACTACGAAGAGCCTTCAAAATCAGCTTAACCTGCGACAAATACTTTATCTATAGACTAATCATCCAAGCGGTTTAAACGACACTTACGGTTTAGGCCAGCATTAACCACGCCAATGAACCTGACGATATCATCGCCCACATAGACACCCCAAAGATCAACGGCTTAGCGCCAGCCTTTTTTAGCTTATCGACTGAAATCCCACAACCGATTAAGAATAAACACACGACAAGTGCACGTTTTGATATATCAAAAATCCCACTATAGATCGCTTCAAATTGCGGTATTGCATCGCTAATAAATATGGCTGCACAGTAGAAAACGATAAAGTAAGGAATAGTCACTTTTTTCTGCTCATTTCTAAATATCATTGCACTGATAAAGGCAATTGGAATGATCCAAAGTGCTCTTGCTAACTTTAGAGTCGTTGCGGTTGTGAGTGCTTCTTCACCATAGGCAGATGCCGCCCCGACAACGGAAGAAGTATCATGAATAGCAATAGCGGCCCATGTTCCAAAAGTATGTTGATCAAGCTCTAAGGCATGCCCGATGACAGGGAAAATAAATAGAGCAATTGAGTTAAGAACAAATACCGTTGCTAGAGCCAAGCCTATCTGCTCATCGTCGGCTTTGATTGCAGGGGCAACCGCAGCAATGGCACTACCGCCACAAATAGCAGTACCAGAGGAAATCAGATAGCCGGTGGTTTTGTCTAATCCCATGCGTTTAGCAAGCAGCCAACCGACAGATAATGTGCCAATAATGGTTGTAACGATAAGCCCGATACCATCACTAGTAACGCTTAAAGCTTGTTGGAATTGAATACCAAAGCCAAGGCCGACAATAGAATATGCCAGCAATTTTTTTGTAAGTTTTGCAATAGGTATTTCTAGCGGAACCAGCCCTAGGCTAGCTAATAGAAAACCAATAACTAACGCCGTTGGTGAAGTAGCCCAAGGGGTTAAGCAAAATAATATGGCGAGTGTAAAGGGTGCGACTTGTTTGAATTTCATCATACTTCTATTTGTGATGTTAACTTTCAGCCTACCAATTACTTGCGGCTAAGTAAGTCTAATTGATTTGAACATGCGTTAAGAAAAACTTAACGCATGTTTCCTCGAAGTTTGGATACAACACTGTGCATGTGCTCAGCAGATGCTTTTTCAGCGGGAACTGCTGGACCAGCTTCAATCTCTAACCTTGTCCAGAATCGGCTCGGTAGCCCTGAGCAAGCTTTGCCTTTGTAGCGACTAAAGTAGCTGCCCCATAGCCCTTTGAGCGACATAGGGATAACAGGCGTAGCAGAGCGGCGGATTATTATGTCTAGCCCACGCATGAATGGTCCAACTTCACCATCTGGTGTCAGAGTTCCTTCAGGGAATATGCAAACTAAGTGCCCTTCCGAAAGGGCTTGTTCGACCTCGTCAAAAGCACGTCTGATGGATTTACGGTTGGTTGCCGAAATTGGAATGACGCCTGCTCTTTTTAGGAACCTTCGAAGCGGTGGAAGGTTGGCGTAGTCTTCTTCCATTACGAATCGAATGAGCCTTGGGCAAACTGCGCTTAACAATAACGCGTCCATATAAC
>NZ_JAKJSW010000173.1:0-8962 GCF_050337375.1 Vibrio makurazakiensis
GTAATGGTGAGCGGTAATGGTGAGCGAGTTTAGTCAGGGCGACGGAGATTTTGAGTTTAATACTGTGAATTTTGTCGTACCGGGGCAGGGTCTAACTAACCTCACTCTATCGTCCCAAACCCTCGGCCCTGAAATGTCTGAAGGCGTGAAGGATTCTCCTGATGTTCAGCGTGCTATTGCAGAAACGGTTATTCCCGATATTTGTACAGAAAGCGCTGATAACGAGACATGTATCGTCTCCCTTCGAGAGTTTGTGGGTGAGTCTTCGGACAATGCGTTAACAGTGAATAAATTAGAAGATGATATTTACGAGGCTTTAGTCACGGGGCTGAAACAAGGGGTTCAAACCACTATAGATAGCTCAGACCCTGCGAGTTTTACTTCACGTCAAGCTGAGAACAAACAACCTACATTACTGCTCGCAGCAGTCGGTAACTGTGGAAGTACGTGTGAGGTGGGGGAATATATTCCCGATAGTGTAGTTCCTAATTCTGCTCCGGATAATATTCGCACAGGCACTGAACCTCTTATTAAAGCGCTAGGTTTATTGCCTATTACAGGAGATACGGCCCCATTTGTTTCTACGAAGCAGACACGTGGTGTCCTTCGTACAACTACTGGCGGGCATGGAACGTATTTGTTTCCGTATGAGGGGCCAATGGATGAGTCGGGGCTACCAGGGCTCCCTGATTCTGGAGAATTGAATTACGTCTGRGATGCCACAGATACACAGCAAGTCGCAGTGGCCTCTATGGTGAAGACCAGAGGATTGGCAATAGAAATTGTGAATGAAGCTCATATTGAAACAGGGGGATCTGAAAATGAAGAGTAAGTTAATTTTGGGTACTGCAGCCTTGCTCCCGTGTTTCTCAAATGCTGCTGGTTTCCAGCTCAATGCTCAATCTGCATCGGGGCTAGGGCGTGCTTTTGCTGGGGATGCTGTTATAGCTGATAGTGCAGCTATTGTTGCGAAAAATAGTGCAGCAATGGCTTATATTGAGCAGCCAACCGTGTCGGTTGGGGCCATTTATATTGATAGTGGTGTCGATGTTACAAATATCAGTTACACGTCAGGTTCTGCACCGACGGAGTCACTGAGCGATCAGTCTTTGAGTGCGGGGACACTCGTTCCGAGCCTACATTATGTTCACCCTATTACCGATTCTAAATTTACCCTAGGTGCAACGGTACACTCGAACTTTGGAACTAACGTTGAATTCGATGATTCATTTGAAGCGAGTGAATTTGGCGGAAAAACCGCGTTATCAAGCGTGAATGTTGGTGTGGCATTGGCATATGAAGTTACAGAACACATCAATATTGGTGCTGGTCTTGATGTTATCTACGGCGAGGGACAAATATCTCGTGAAGCGATTTTAGATATTGACGCCGATGGTTTTGGGCTTGGTGCAAATGTCGGTGCTACATATCAGTTAAATGACAACAATCGATTTGGTATTTCATATCGCTACAGCCCTGACATTGAAGTTGAAGGTGAGATCAGTCAAGTAAGTGTGCCCGCAGATAAAATGAATGTTCCCCTACCTGATACTTTGGAGTTCTCTGGTTGGCATCGACTAAGTCAAAAATTTGCAATGCATTATAGCCTGCAGTGGGTTAATTGGTCTGAATTTGACTCCCTCACTTCTCCGTCGTATGACGATACGATTAAAGACTATAAGTGGAAAGACGCAGGGCATATTTCCGTTGGTGGTACTTACGACATGTCCAAAGACTTTGTTTTAAGGGCGGGTTATATGTACGACTTGTCACCAACCGATGAGCTCACCTCATTATCGATTCCTGATGTTAATCGACATTGGTTTACGATTGGCAGTACCTACCATATTACTGAGTCTAGCTCAGTAGATGTTGGCCTCGGTTTTATTGTTGGAGAATCAGCTGAAGTTGATGAGAGCCTGACTGTGGTAAGCCCCTCAAACATTAGTGCCAACGTGACGGCTGACGCTGTTTTGCTCGGTGTTCAATATCAGCACCGTTTCTAGTTGTTACACATACTTAAACTTACGAGGCTCAAAGTGATTTGAGCCTTCTCATGAACTATTAGTTGTTATTAGCATTATTTACATGGCTGGAAGCTCATTAAGTTAAAAGCGGCTGCTTAATACAGTTTTTGACGAGTGACGTTGAAATACTGAATGGTTATTAAAATGAAATTGAAACTTTTAAGTAAAACAATTTGTTTAACTTTGGTTGCGCTTAGTAGTGCACCTGCTTTTTCTGAAGAGCCTCCAATGATACCGGTGACCATTGAACAGGCTAGAACTCAAGCGTTCACTTCTTCAATTAATGAAGTGGGAAAAATTAGAGCAACAGACTCAGCTGCACTTACATTCAGTGCTTCAGATAAAATTCTAACCATCCATTTTAGTGATGGAGATTCGGTGGAAAAAGGGCAGGTGATTGCACAGTTAGATGATGCAACTGCCAAGGCTGATCTTGATAAAGCTCGTAGCTCGCTGGCTCTTGCTAAATCGAAGCTAAAACGAGTGCAAGAGCTTCTTAAAAAGCAGCCGGATTCGATGTCTCAACAAGACGTAGAAGAGCTAAAAGAACAAGCAAATTTGGCTCACGCTGATTTTAGGCAAAAAGAAGCGTTGATGAAGAACTACTTACTTGTTGCTCCTTTCGATGGACAACTAACTAATTTTAGTCGCTCTGTAGGCAGTCGTATTGATAGCTCAACGACATTAGTGAGCTTGATAAAATTGGATCCAGTGGAAGTCCAGTACTCCATTGGTCAGTCTGATCTTGGAGATGCAAAACTTGGTCAACATGTATCAATCAAGGTAGACGCATTTACTGACGAGACATTCTCAGGTGTTGTTGACTATATTGCTCCTGCTGTTGATGAAAGTTCAGGTCGTGTGGAAGTACATGCCCATGTGACTAACCCAGAGCATCGTTTAGTGCCAGGAATGTTTGCAAAGGTCGATCAAGTTACTAGTGAAGACGCTAATCAGCTGATCATTTCTCAGAACTCGGTTCAGGCAAAAGACAACGAACGATTTGTTTGGGTCGTTGATGGTAATAGCATCGCGCAAAGAGTCGTTGAACTTGGGGTGAACACTAATGATGGCTATGTCGTTGTAGAAAAAGGCCTAAAGCTAGGAGAGAGTGTTGTTGTTACTGGGCAGCAAAACTTGAAAGTAGATTCGTCAGTAAAAGTGATGAATGTAGAAGGTGAATCTTCCAGTGCAATGAACATCAATGAAGTTCAGGAAGAGCATGTAGAAGTACAAAGTGATCGCAAGGAAGTGACATTAGAGGAGACGGCAAATGAAGCTTCCTGAGATCTGTATTAAGCACCCTGTATTTGCATCAGTACTAAGTATCGCGATTGTATTGTTTGGAATGCTCTCTTTTCAAAAACTATCGATTCAATATTTTCCTGAGCATAAAGCGCCTTCGGCTAGCGTCTCTGCTGCGATTAGCGGGGCAAGCGCAGAATTTATGTCGAGAAACGTAGCTGATAAGTTGATCACGGCAGCGACAGGATTAGACAGCGTTAAAACYATGACGACAGATTGTCAGGAAGGGACGTGTAGTTTAAAGATCATGTTTGAAGATGACATCAACGAAGTGGAATACACAAGTTTGATGAACAGCTTACGCAGTAGCGTTGAAGCAATTGGTGACTTTCCACCAAGCATGACAGACAAACCGACGGTTACTGACGACTCTTCAGATACCAGTATGCCAAGTAATATCATTACTTTTATCAACTCTGGCGGCTTATCTAAACAGGAAATGTACGACTATATTAGTCAGCAAGTTGTTCCGCAATTTAAGCATATTCAAGGTGTTGGCGGAGTTTGGGGGCCATATGGAGGCAGCGAGAAAGCGGTTCGTGTTTGGCTTCAACCCGATAGAATGATGGCGCTTAATATGAGTGCTGCAGACGTTGTCGGTACTTTGAGCTCTTACAATGCCACTTTCACCGCGGGTACCATAAAAGGGCAAGTCCGAGATTTTTCCATTAACCCTGTTAACCAAGTGACGAGCGTTGAAGATGTTCGCGATCTGGTTATTCGTGCTGATGAAGGAAAAATAATCCGCATAGGGGATATAGCAGAAGTGGCAATGGGTGAAGCTAGCCTAACGCCAAGTATTTTACGAGTAGACGATAAATTATCGATGTCTATTCAAGTATTGCCACTTAAAAGCGAAAACCCGGTTACTGTCGCTAATAAAGTTAAGAAGCAGATCGACAGCATTCAACCTCAGTTGCCAGATGGCATCGAAATGGAAATGGTGTATAACCAAGCCGATTTTATTGAGGCTGCTATTAATGAAGGGTTCATGACCTTAGTTGAAGCTATCGTTCTTGTTTCAGCCGTTGTAGTTTTGTTTCTTGGTTCACTGCGCGTGGCTTCTATTCCAATTATCACTATTCCCGTATGTGTAATTGGCGTATTTGCGGTTATGTCCGTGTTGGGTTTTAGCATTAATGTACTCACGATCTTAGCTATCATTTTAGCGATAGGGTTGGTTGTCGATGACGCAATTGTCGTTGCTGAAAACTGCTATCGTCATATAGAAGAGGGTGAAACACCTTTCAATGCAGCGCTAAAAGGGTGTAAAGAAATCGTCTTCCCCGTTATTGCGATGACTTTAACCCTAGCTGTTGTGTACCTTCCAATTGGGCTTATGTCGGGGTTAACAGCAGACTTGTTTAGGCAATTCGCATTTACTTTAGCGGCGGCTGTGATTATTTCAGGCTTTGTTGCTTTAACATTGTCACCGATGATGAGTGCATACTTGATGAAACCAGTATCGACACCCTCAAAATGGTTTCAAAAGGTAGACGCAAAACTCAATGTATTGTCAGAAGCTTATATAAAAGAGCTAGGTAAATGGTTTGAACGCAAAACACTAATGAGTGCCATCGCTATTATTCTGATTGTGCTTTCAGGAATTGCAGTATGGAAGATGCCCCAAATACTGTTACCCACCGAAGATACTGGGTTTGTTGAAGTGGCTTCAACTCCACCGACTGGTGTAGGTAGACAATATCATCTTGAGCATAATCAACAGTTGAATAGTGTGTTTAAAGATAACGAATCGATTGCTGCCAATTTATCTTACATAGAAGGTACGCCGACCAACCATGTCCTTTTGAACTCTTGGGGTGAACGAGATAAGTCTGCTGATGAAGTGGTGAATGAATTTATAGCGAATGCACAAAGTGAAGTGTCCGCCTATGGAATGTCGTTTAAAGTTCGGACTGCGGATAACTTGAATATTGCGACTAATGTGATTCTAGAAGTCACTACGGTTGACCGTGATACTAAATCGTTGTCTGAAACTGCACATAATGTTGCGAACCTTTTAGACAATTATGAGGGCGTGACCAATATCAAAAACTCAGTGCTTCGAGATCAGATTCGCTATGACCTGTCGATTGATAGAAACGCTATTGTGTTGTCTGGTGTTGACTACAGCAATGTGACCAACGCGCTTTCTACGTTTTTAGGTTCGGTCAAGGCGGCAGATTTACAAGCTGACGATGGATACACCTATCCAATTCAAGTACAAGTGAATAGAAATGATCTGGGAGATTTTAAAGTATTAGATAAGCTTTATGTTGATTCTCAATCTGGTCAGCGTTTGCCTTTGTCACAGTTCGTTTCGATTAAGCAGGTCACATCTGAATCAAACTTTAAAACCTTTATGGGAAAAGATAGCGCTGAAATTACGGCGGATCTTATGCCCGGGTATACGGCAAGCGATGTAAAAGCTTATATTGATGAAAATGTGCCTAGCTTAATGAAACACGCTCAGAATTATGAGTTTAACGGTGTGATAAAAGATTTGGTGGATTCGAGCGCAGGAGCTCAAACTCTTTTTGTTCTTGCTCTGATTTTTATCTTTTTGATCCTAGCTGCTCAATTTGAAAGTTTTGTTGATCCGATGATCATCTTGCTTACCGTTCCACTTTGTATTGTCGGCGCAATTTTGACTTTATCAGTGTTCGGACAGAGCCTAAATATTTATTCTAAAATTGGCCTGTTAACCTTGGTAGGTTTGGTGACTAAACACGGTATTTTGCTGGTGGAGTTTGCCAATGAAAAACGCAAGCAAGGAGCTAGTGCAAAAGAGGCCGCTATAAGCAGTGCACGCTCGCGTTTACGCCCGATCTTGATGACTTCACTGACCATGGTCTTAGGCTCATTACCGTTAGCATTAGCTGATGGGCCTGGTTCTCTTGGGCGTGTGAATATTGGCTTAGTGTTGGTTGGCGGTTTGTCTGTGGGGACGTTCTTTTCACTGTTCTTAGTGCCAGTCGCTTATGTGGGAATGGCGAACTTGAAAGAGCTGAATGTCTTAACGCGGTTTCAAGTTAAACGTGCTTAACCTGTAGGAAGAAAATTTAAAGGGCCCTCTAGTAGAGGGCCTTTTTAGTTTTAATGATAAACAGAGGTAGAGTCTAGCGTCTAAAAGTGTAGCGGGGGATTGGAGGATTCTAAAAGTCGTAATTAAGATTCATCGAACTGTAGATTTCATTGTTACTTTGGTCAGAAGCTACAGTGGTGTTGTAGATGTAATCCGTATCAAAGGTTAGGGCTAAATTACCCATTAGTATGTTCTTCAGATAGGCCTTTACGTTGTAATTGGTATTTTCTTCACCATACGCAACTGTCATCGTCGTCCCCATAGAAAACGTCTCATTGAAGGCAATAGAGCCATCTAACGTGCCACTGGCGATCAACTCATAGTTCTCTAGGTCTGGAAACTCCTCGTCGAAAGCTTGTCTTTGGCTTATTCGGTAGCCAGGGCCTGCGGAGCCTTGTAGTTTGATGTTTTCGGTATCATAAAAATTTCGACCTAAACCTGTCATCGTGATGGATTGTTTACGATAAGTGCCAAAGTGGTCGTGTTCAAAACGTGAGGCGGCAACGAAGTAAGTTTTAGGATTTAAATCGTAGGTAATCCCATAGTTGAGCGTATATCGATTCGTACCATCTTCTCCTTCTTCTGCACTTGTATAATAAGTATCAAATTGAAGTCTCTGTCCCCAATCATCTTCTTTATAGCCGATGGAAATTCCTGAGTTAATAGAAAGCGAAGTACTCGTGTTTTCGGAATAAATGAACCCCAATTTAGTGAGTCGTGTAAACGGTGACTCCTTGTCGTCTTCTGTTGAAAAAGCAGAAAATGAGATTGGCAGCGTTATAGTAATAAGTAGAGTTTTAGTAAGGCGCATAGTCGTTAGATATCGAGTTTAGACCAGAAAAGACAAAAAGTTAGCGGATGGCTCAAAGGGGTGATTGATGGGGGTAAATCCATCTTCTTGAGTTCCATCGAACTTTTGAAAATGAATGAAATTCGAGATCAATTCGGACGCAGAGTCATTGTTCAAGTCCAAGCTATTTAATAGCTTCCGCTCAATATGAATGGAGAAAATAACTCGGCAGTTATTGTCTGAGTCTTTATCCTGCACATTCACTTTTACATGGTTGTCTGGAAGAGTCGCGAAGATGTCTAAAGCCGCTTTCATCGCACTGCTATAAACGTATTCCTGGTAGATTTTATTGCGGCGCTCAAAGGGAATCGTTTCTACTTTTAAAAGCCCTTGAAAGAGAGATTTCTGCGTTCGAGGAACTGCGATATTCTGGTCTACCCGGATATTTACGTCCAAACAGTAGCCATTTTTATACTCTAAATCATTGGATGAAATACTAGGAAATCCCGGAGCTTGTTGTGTCCAACTTTCTAATTGCTGTCTCAGAGCCTCGATTTTAGAATCGTTGTCGTTATTTAATACATTTTTAGCGAGTTTGGTCTTCTGCAGCCATTCAGAATATTCCTGTTGCCAACACTTAAGCTGAGTTTGGTAATGTGCAATATCCTTGTTCGTTGATGTTTCTATGTCTTGTAGAAGAGCATCAAGTTGCGGGCGTTTTTGAGTCAGGTAGTTCATCCAGCTAAATTGATAGCCGCTTAGTGTCTCGATAGCTTTGGATTTGTGTTCAAAGGTAATCATAGGCATTACAGGGGGCGCAATGTTAGCTACAGCCTCCCAATCAACCTGTTCTGTAGCTTGTGTATGCAGGGATTGAATGAGAGTGACATGCTCGTTGAAGGCATTGACTTCATCCGCACATTTTTGAAGGTATTGAATGCTCATTGTGATTTATAACTGCCTAGATTGAAGTAGAAGCAGATATTTTATTTCGAAAAGAGAGAGTGAATATTCAATTCAATATCAATGATCTTTATTGATATAAATTGATAACTTCTTAACTTTACTTGGTTATAGATTAGCTATGGGTTAGTTATAGCTTGGTTCGCGAGGGCTTGAACTAGGAGTTTACGCCATCAAAAAAGCCGCTCATAAAAATGAACGGCAAAATTGGGGGGTGATCGCTCTGGTTTATCAAAATCAGAGCGATATCTTTATCGTTATTATGTTGTGGAGTCTTTAATTTCTTAAACTGCTGGGTAAGTTTTGTAACGAACACCCATCATCTGTTCCATACAATGTACAACCTGGCAGCTGTAGCCAAATTCATTGTCATACCAGATGTACAGAACTGCGCGGTTGTCTTGTGCGATAGTAGCAACACCATCAACAACACCTGCATGGCGAGATCCAACCAAATCACTAGAAACAACCTCAGTTGAATCTGTGTAATCGATTTGACCTGATAGTGGCGATGTAAGTGCCATTTCGCGTAGGTAGTTGTTCAGCTCTTCTTTATCTGTACCTTTTTCAAGGTTCAGATTAGCAACCGCCATCGATACATTTGGCGTTGGAACACGAATAGCGTTTCCTGTTAGCTTCCCAGCCATCTCTGGCATTGCTTTCGCTACAGCTTTTGCTGCACCAGTTGAAGTTAGAACCATGTTCAATGAAGCGGCACGGCCACGACGATCACCAGAGTGGAAGTTATCAATCAAGTTTTGATCGTTCGTGAATGAGTGAACTGTTTCGATA
>NZ_JAKJSW010000174.1:0-8937 GCF_050337375.1 Vibrio makurazakiensis
TAACCAATTAGACCAGAGAGACTGATATGTTTGGTAAAGGCGGTATGGGCAACATGATGAAGCAAGCCCAGCAAATGCAAGAGCGCATGCAAAAGCTTCAAGAAGAAATCGCGAATATGGAAATTACAGGTGAGTCAGGTGCTGGCCTTGTAAAAGTAACGATTACTGGTAGCCACAGTGTTCGTCGTGTTGATATTGATGAAAGCCTAATGGAAGACGATAAAGAGATGCTTGAAGATCTTATCGCTGCTGCTTTCAATGATGCTGCGCGTCGTGTAGAAGAGACTCAAAAAGAAAAAATGGCATCAGTAACTGGCGGTATGCAATTACCACCAGGTATGAAAATGCCATTCTAAATCGCAATAAATTTAACAATTAGAGCGATTTATTAATGCGTACCAGTCACATGCTGGAGCATATGATGGAGGCCTTACGTTGTCTACCTGGGGTTGGCCCCAAGTCGGCGCAGCGTATGGCCTTTCATTTGTTACAGCGCGATAGAAAAGGTGGTCTGCAATTAGCAGAAGCACTGAGTCAGGCCATGACTGAAATTGGCCACTGTAATGAGTGTCGTACTTTTACAGAAGAAGACACTTGTCATATTTGCACTAATCCAAAGCGTCAGGAAAACGGCCAAATTTGTGTAGTAGAAAGCCCAGCAGATATTGCCGCGGTAGAAGCTACTGGTCAGTATTCAGGTCGTTATTTTGTACTGATGGGGCATTTATCTCCATTAGATGGTATTGGACCAAGTGATATTGGTTTAGATACTTTGGACTACCGTTTGCGTAGAGGTGATATCACTGAGGTGATTCTGGCGACTAACCCAACTGTTGAAGGGGAAGCGACAGCACACTACATTGCCGAGTTGTGTCATGCTCATGAGGTTAATGCCAGTCGTATTGCCCATGGTGTGCCTGTTGGTGGAGAGTTGGAGTTAGTGGATGGAACAACCCTGTCCCATTCTTTGCTAGGCCGACAGAAGTTGTAGTCAGTTAGATGCAAAAAAGCCGCTCACTGAGCGGCTTTTTTGCATCTGACTTAAAGTATAACGATAAGTACTCTCCCTATACTTATCATTTTATCTATGCCTTCTTGCCGTTATTAGAAACGGTAATCGACAGAAATGGTTACTTCATTACTGTACGGGATAGATAGCTTGGTGGTGTAGTCACCCTCACTAAATGTTTCTGAATAAGACTCAAACATATGGCGATATTGAAGATCGACAGATACATTTTCAATGATTTTATATTGTGCGCCCACTTGTAATCCCATGGTGAAATCAGTTTCGCTGCCTTTATGAGATGCCGTGTATTCGTCGCTAGTATCACGATACGACGAATTAACTTTATTGTTAACTAAACCGGCAGTTGCACCACCAAACACAGAAACCTGTGAGTTGATTGGGTGAATATAGTCATAAGAAATAAGGTACTCCGTTTGTGCAAGGTCTATCTTTGCATCGACCCCTGGAGTTCCTTCATATAATCGATCTCTATAAAGGTGCGAGTCGCCCATGTGGTTTATCGTCGCTGTCACACGGTGATTTTCAGTAACGTATAAGCCCGCTCGGATGTGGAACGCGCCACCATTAGCGTTTTCAGTGTGTTTTCCTAGCTGACTATCGTCTAGCTCGCCTTTCATACCATGATAGCCAAGGCCACCACCAATAAAGAATTCTGGCGAAGAGGTTTCAGGTATTATTTCTGGAGAAGAAGTGGCTTCGTTAGCCATAACTGAAGGAATAGATAAGGCAGACACGGCTAGTGTCAGTAGAGTCTTTTTCATTGTTTAATTCACACAAGTTGGGAGAAGTGCGCGGATTATGGCGTTGTTCTTAATAAGACTCTAATTAACAGATTGAATAACAGTCATAACCAACAGTTATCGAAGTTTACTTATATGCGTCAATCTATTTGGGGGGGATGATTTTTATTTCTTAGTATTATTGGGTGCAAGTCTCTAAGTCTGTGAGGATGTTAATAGCCTGCGTTGATGTGGTGCCACATACCCAATCTGCTGCTTTAAAATTGTGACAAACATCAGGGCGCTCTGGTTTGCCAAATAACTTACAAAGATTGTCATTATTCAGTTGTTTACAGCGTTCGCCCGCTTTCTTCCCTTGCGGGTGTAAAGGGAAGCTACTACTAATACTTGGAGCAATACAGCAAGCTCCACAACCTAGACGACAATCCATCACATTGACTCATTTATTAACAAAGGGGCGCGATAGTAGCAAAAAATCACGAACCTAACAGTATCAATGAACAATTTTTATTCTTGAACTTTGTATGGGCTAACGGTATAACACGCACCCCAGTAAAAGACTAAGACGTAATCCTATGAGCAATCCATTTTGGCAAGAAAAAGCACTCGATCAAATGACGGAACAAGAGTGGGAATCACTTTGTGACGGATGTGGTAAGTGTTGTTTACATAAGCTTATGGATGAAGACAGTGATGAAGTGTATTACACCAATGTAGCTTGTAGTTGGTTAAATAATAAAACCTGTTCATGTAAGGATTACGCGAATCGTTTTACTTCAGGTGAAGAGTGCTTAAAGCTAACTCGTGACAAGATTGATGAATTCCATTGGCTGCCAGATACTTGCGCATATCGTTTATTATCAGAAAATCAGCCGATACCAGAATGGCACCCGTTGATCACGGGTTCTAAATCAGCCATGCATGCCGCTGGTGAAAGTGTACGTAATAAAGTGGTTTATGAAATCAACGTTGTAGACTGGGAAGACCACATCATCAACCATCCAAACCGTTCTTAATACTTATTTATTAGATAAAAAAAGGCTCACAGATGTGAGCCTTTTGCTTAGTAAGAGTGTATTTTTATTGCCTGTTATGGCTAAGGTTAAACCGAAGGCAGCACTGCTACCACTTGGTTGAACTCATTTCGAGCTTGCTGAGTTTGATCAGATAGCTCAAGCTTATTGTCTTGCGCAGAATTTAATGCATTCTGTGCCGCTTCCAATTCCTGTTTTAGATCATCCGGTAATTCATGGTCTTCGACCATTTCTTCTTGCTCCAAAGCATATGAACGAATTTTTTTCTTAACCGCCATGAGTTGCTGAAAAGCGTTACGTTCATTTTCTGCTGCTTCTTGAGCGAGGTCTCGTACTTTCTCAAATTTCGCTAAAGCCATCCCTTCGGAAGACCATGGATCCATATCTGGTAGTTCTTCGATGTTTATTGTTGGTTCGACATAATCTTCTTGGTGACGTAAATCTAGGCTTGTTGCACGTACGGCCGAAACCATCAACATTACAGAAATTGCGAGCAAAGGTAGACCCCCTACAATCGCGGCTGTTTGAAGTGTGCTTAACCCGCCGAGGAACATCAGTACCGTTGGTAGCAGTGATAAAGTAAATGCCCAGAACATACGGTTCCAACGCATAGGTTCTTCAGTTACATTATTTTGAACAACAGAAGCTAATATGTATGAAATCGAGTCAAATGTTGTCGCGGTAAATATAATGCACAGTAATGTAAATACAGCGATGACTAGCGTACTCATTGGCAGTTGAGCAAGCATAGAGAATATTGCTTTGGTAGCTCCTTCTTCATTCAGAATAGCCACCACGTCGAGCTCACCGGATAGCTGCAGCGAGAGGCCGTAGTTCCCTAAGATCATAAAAWATAAGAAACAGCCAAGAGAACCAAAAAATATGGATCCTGACACCATTTGTTTAATGGTTCTTCCGCGAGAAATACGAGCAACAAAGAGGCCCATACTTGGTGCGAATACTAACCACCAAGCCCAGTAGAAGATCGTCCAATCTTGAGGGAAGTGGGTATTTTCAAAGGTACCGTAACCGCCAAAAGGTTCTGCCCAGGTTGCCATAACAAAAAAGTTAGAGAGTAGGCGGCCGATAGAGTCGAGCCCGGTTTCTAACATGAAAATAGTTGGGCCAGCGATTAGAACGAAAGCCAATAACCCCATAGCCCCCCAGAAATTAATGTTGCTGAGTATCTTGATACCTTTTTCCATGCCTGCATAAGAAGAATAAGCAAAGATTGCGGTACAAACTAATAACACGGCAATTTGGCTAAGGGTGGTTTGAGGTATTCCGAATAAGAAATAAAGGCCTTCACCAATGAGCGGTGCTGCTAGGCCAAGAGTCGTAGCAGCTCCTCCAAGTAGACCGAAGATGAAAAGTACATCAACGACTTTACCGGCTGCACCTTTACTGCGAGCCTCGCCCAGAACAGGCATTAAAGCACTAGATACCTTCAATACAGGCTGTTTACGTACATAGAAAAAGTAGGCAATAGGTAGCGCGGGGATCAGGTAAATAGACCAGGCGATTGGTCCCCAGTGAAACAAACCGTATGTGGCGGCCCATCGAACAGCTTCTTCACTGCCTGGCTCTAGTTGAAAAGGAGGGGATTGGTAGTAATAAGCCCACTCAATACAGCCCCAGTACAATATGCTTGCACCGATACCGCCACAAAAAAGCATCGCAGCCCAGGACGCAGTTTTAAACTCCGGCTCTTCATCTGCTTCACCCAGTTTTATTTGCCCCATATCACTGAAAACGACGTAGATCATAAAAGCAAAGGCTGCGAGGCCAAGAGCTAAGTATAAAAATCCGAGTTGGTCAGTCATAAAAGATTTTGCGATTGCTATCCATTCAGCTCCTTGAACTGGGAACATAATTAGAGGAATAGTAATCGTGATGAGTAGTGCGATAGCACCGAAAAATGTGGGTTTATCAATAAGTGAGAATGATTTGTTCACGAACATGTTTCCATAATGAATTAAGCGCCATTATGGAATGTGGAAGGAATTGCAGACAAACCGAGTCTTTTGTCTTAACGACAAATATTTGTGAGGGGTTGATATGAAAACTGAGCAGCTATTCTAGATCAATGCGAGCAGTATACCGCCGACAGTTGCCGCAGCGGAAAGATATTGCCCCGCCGAGTATGAACCATCTTCTTCATCTTCAATTTTATCAGGGTGGTCGATACCCAAAGCACCATGTGCAAAAGATTCAACCTTATCACCAACCGTTTCCTTAGAACCTTCTGCTTTCTTTGTGTCCTTTTCTATTTCTTGAAGTGCAGCTAGAAGTGCTTTGCCTTCGTCAGAAAGAGTCACTTGATTCTGCTCCATTTTTAGAGGTGCAGCGTTGCTAGTATTCGGTGTAGTTTGCGCCTGAGGTTTGACCTGCTGTGCAGAATAGAGCTGTGTTCCGCTCGTTCCTACTGGTGTCATAATGCTCTCCTTAACATCCCTTCAACTAAAGGTATCGGCAGCCTTGTAAAAAACTTGTGTAAAATATCATCTTTTTGTCTGAGTTTTATACTTAGCAATTCTTGTGCCTATGTTTAGAGAGCGATTATGAATATAAATCGACCTATGCTTTTTTAGGCCCACATCAGGTTATCAGCCGTTACTTAATGCCATTTAGTATTGAGTAACTGGACATCTAAGGTCACTTCAAATCACTATTTGCATACTAAATCGTTATTTCTCTTACTGRGTGAGTGGTATGCCTGCATACGATTCTCTTGTTTAACGTAGCGAGCGGGTGGGGCTAGGACATTAAGTTGAAAGTCTGGGCTATCTTCAACAATATTTTCAGTAGGAGTGATCACAACAATTTTTAGTTCTGGTGAACGGTTTAAAATAGAGCTTGCAGTGCCTTTACTTTCCTCTGTGTGGAACTTCCCTGCAATGTGAAGGACCTGAGTATCTGGATGTTGTTCTTTATAGCGAGTAATAGACTCTGCCATCGTTTCGTCCCAAGTTACTTGAGCTGAATACTGTTTTATTGTTTGGTCTGGCGAACCGTGGTGCATCGAAGCCATAAACTTTTCTTTATACGGGCTATTACCAGTGTTTATTTCAGATGCAAGCCATTGACGTTCTTCAGAATCGAGCTTATCTAAGTAGCTCAATCCTTGCCTGCCAATACATCGAACAATAGGTTTAGGTGCATTGGCGGCAATCACATCAATTTTACTGGCTTTTGCGAGTTCGATTAAAGGGCGGTAATCGCTTTCATAATTTGGCCATGCAGCAGCTTCTTTCATCAAAAATTGCTCGCCAATAGCATCTTGTAGGTACTCATTAAGCGTGTGCTGGTTATCACGGGTAAATTGTTCCATGGATAACGCTACAGGCTTGTCGTTTGAAATTAATGAGCTTAAAAGGTCGGTTTGAAAGCGATGAATACCTGAGTGTGTATGCCACTCGCCAATAAGGATCACATCTGCGTCGAGAATAGATTGAGGTAAATTTTGCAGAGACAGAGGCTGACCTAGCGGTGAATAAAGCTGATAGTCATAAAATGTGGATATGGGTACAGCAACTGCGTTGGTACTTGTATGGTTTGAACAGGCACTAAGTAAGGAAATAAGACCAAGAAAGAATAGCTTTTGCATGAATATGCCTCCAATAATGAACACGAATAGTATAGGAGGCATTTAGGACTTTCAATGCAAATGAGAATTAATAACAATCGATATTTGATATGTTTATGAACGATTGTTGTGTTTAGGCCTTTCTGTACACTCGTAGCATAAAGTCAGCTTCACAGTTGAACAGCTTAGTTTGCGTGAGTTGTTGTTTAAACTCTTCAGTCGCTTTCCAAGCAAACGGCGTCATCTGAAGCAGGTCAAATGCATCTGAGCCAGACAGTTCCATGATGTAGTTCAGTTGCTCTTGATGCTCTAGCGTAAAACCTTCGATTGCTTCTGGTGCTTCGTCGTGCAAGCGAACCCCATCATAAATAGCATCACGCAGTTGGTACAGGTGTCGACTGGCAGGTGTTATAACTACGCCATTGTCTTTGATGGTGCGTTGTAATTCTTCAGCCTTACATGGTGCATAAATACGTAGAACGCCGTCTAAGCTGTTTTCAGCAAAGGGTAGGCGATGGCTCGATGCAACAGAGAAGTTGACCGCAGGGTAGCGCTTAGCTGCGTATTTGATAGCAATTTTAGAAATGTCTAGGCCAAAAATAGCGCAATTGTTTTCTTGAAGGTTCAACGCGATTTCGTTGGTGTAATAGCCTTCACCACAGCCAATATCCAACAGGCTAGGATCAGTGTCTGGCAGGTAGCTTGAGCATAAACTGACGACCGCTTGGCGCATTGGATCATAATGGTTGCCTTCAAGGAAGCGGCGACGTGCCTGCATCATTTCTTTGTTGTCACCAGGATCTTTTGAACGTTTGTGGTGCGCAGGCATCAAATTGACATAGCCTTCTTTAGCTAGGTCGAACTGATGGTTCTTCCCACACTTAAACGTACGATCGTTTTGAGATAAAGGTTGGTGACATAAAGGGCATTGGTAAGTCATGACGATCTCAGAGGCATATAGTTGGGCGCAGATTCTACCAAAAAGGTCTGCGTCAGGCTAAATAAAAAGACCGGAATATCCGCTCTTAGCGTAGCGTGATTATGGCTTATTACAATAAAAATCATAGCTTAGGTTCAGCTCACGTTTATCTGCGTTTTTTCTAGGTATCGTCTACTCATTCTTCCCGTTTAATTAGAAGCTGATATGACAAAGAAAATCATCTTAGACACAGATCCGGGCATCGATGATGCGATGGCCATCCTATTTGCAGAAGCGCATCCGGATATTGAGCTGATGGGCATCACCACAGTTTATGGTAATGCGACGATAGACAATGGTACTCAAAATGCTCTTTATCTGAAACAGAAGTTTAGAATGAAGGCGCTTGTGGCTAAGGGAACGGATAAGCCGTTAATAAGAGATCCCGTTGGAGCCACGGTTGTGGTGCATGGCGAGGCTGGTTTTGGTGATGTGAAAGCACCAAGCTCACTCGATGTTACAGCGATTGAAAAGCCAGCTTATCAATTCATTATCGACAGCGTTCGAGCAGAGCCGGGGGAGATCACTCTTGTGGCGGTTGGCCCTCTGACTAACTTTGCGCTCGCTCTGGAAGCGGCTCCTGACATCGTGAACTTAGTAAAAGAAGTCGTCATTATGGGGGGGGCTTTCGGTGAAAATGACCACAGAGGTAATGTAACGCCATTTGCTGAAGCGAATATTCATGATGACCCTCATGCTGCGGATAAAGTCTTTACTGCCTCATGGCCTGTGGTGATTATCGGTTTAGATGTTACGGAGGAGAGCTTCTTTACCCGTGAATACCTTGATGACTTGCGAGATCAGGCAGGAGAGGTTGGGCAGTTCATATGGGATGTAAGCCGTTATTACTTAAAGTTCTATTCTGAAAAGGTTGGAATGGAGGGGTGTCACGTTCATGACCCTTCAGCTATTGCTTATGTCATCCAGCCATCCCTGTTTGAATGTCGTAGTGGTGCGGTTAGGGTCGTCACAGATGGTCCAGCTGAAGGGATGACTATTCAGAAAAGCGATAAGCGTAAATATATGCATGACGAGTGGAGTCCGTTTTCTGCACAGAAAGTCGGGGTTAAAGTGAACGATAGTGCGTTACTGTCACTCTATAGAGATACGTTAGTTCGTTATTCACAGCAGTAAATGTAATTGATAGCGATGTGAGTGTTGTAAAAGGCAGGTATAAAAAAGGCCGGATGAACCGGCCTTTAAGGTGCCTTACTGTAGCGAACTGATTACTGAGCAGAAATAACGGTAATCAGCTGGTGGCTCTCGCCTGGCTGTAACGTCTTGCCTGCTTCTAGACTTGGTGCGTGGAGTGTAGATTCAACACACAGCATGGTTAGGTAACCGTCGTCTTGCATGTCGCCCATTCCAGCAGCGCCTTCAGCCCACGGGTTCCACAATACTGCAGAGTTATGGCCGTGGTTTTCAATCGTTAGAGTGCGTTCAAGTTTTTTGTCCGCAACCAAGATTTGAACTTCTGGTTGAGTGTAAACACGGTCAATGGTGTCGGTTAGCACAAGCTCAGAACCGCCTTGGCAGATCTTGCCACCTTGTAGGCTATCGATGTACTC
>NZ_JAKJSW010000175.1:0-8800 GCF_050337375.1 Vibrio makurazakiensis
ATATTAGATATATTGCTCAAAATAGTGTTCAACCTTGAACTTAATCACATTTTTGGGTAGCATTCGCGCACTTATTTGTTCGACACTTAGCAATTGCAGCTCTTTTCCACCACTGTTTAGCAAAGCAATATACTCGTGTCGGTAAATCCATTTTTAGTATAGCTGAGCAAACATGTTCGAATTCCCACAATTTTCAAAGCACTCTGTAAAGAATGACGTGCTTTCAGGTCTTACAGTAGCACTAGCTCTTGTACCTGAAGCTGTAGCATTCGCTTTCGTAGCTGGTGTTGACCCTATGGTTGGCCTTTACGCTGCATTTATCGTTGGTTTCATTACTTCAATCTTCGGTGGCCGCCCAGGCATGATCTCTGGTGCAACTGGCGCAATGGCTGTTGTAATGGTGAGCCTAGTAGCGACTCACGGTGTCCAATACCTTTTTGCAGCAGTAATGTTAGCGGGTATTCTACAGATCACTGCTGGCCTATTTAAGCTTGGTAAGTTTATCCGTATCGTTCCACACCCAGTAATGATTGGTTTTGTAAACGGCTTAGCGATTGTTATCTTCTTAGCACAGCTTGGACAGTTCAAAGCCCCTGACGTATCAGGTGCTCTTACATGGTTACCAACAGGCCAAATGACGTTAATGCTAGGCCTTGTTGCTTTAACAATGGCTATCATTCACTTCCTACCAAAGATCACAACGGCTGTACCTTCGTCTCTTGTAGCGATTGTAACGGTAACTGCTTTGGTTGTAGGTCTGGATCTAGAAACTCGTACTGTAGTCGATTTCCTACGTACTATGTCTGGTGACGAAGCAGCAACGCTTGCTGGTTCACTGCCAACATTCTCTATTCCTTCTGTACCGTTTTCGTTTGAGACTCTTCACATCATCCTACCGTACGCAATTATTCTTGCAGCAATTGGGTTGATTGAATCTCTACTAACTCTGACTGTACTTGATGAGATGACGAACACTCGTGGTCAATCTAACCGTGAATGTGTTGGTCAAGGTATGGCTAACGTAACTTGTTCAGTATTTGGTGCTATGGGTGGCTGTGCGATGATCGGTCAATCGATGATCAACGTAAACTCAGGTGGTCGTGGTCGTCTTTCAGGCATAGTTGCTGCAGTAGCATTACTAATGTTCATTCTATTCGGTTCAGCACTGATCGAAATGATTCCTCTAGCAGCGCTAGTTGGTGTAATGTTCATGGTTGTTATCGGTACATTTGAGTGGGCAACGTTCAAACTTGCTCGTCGTGTGCCAAAGCAAGACTTCTTCGTTATCGTTCTAGTAACCGTTGTTACTGTAATGACTGACCTAGCGGTTGCTGTATTTGTAGGTGTTATCACCTCTGCGCTTATGTTCGCATGGCAACACGCTAAGCACATTTACGCAGATACATCAGTAAATGCAGAAGGCTCGAAAGTATACAAAATTAACGGTCCGATCTTCTTTGGCTCGACTGCTAACTTCCTAGAGCTATTCAACTCACATGATGACCCGCAAGACGTTATCGTTGATTTCGCAAGCTCACGCGTTACAGACCACTCAGCAATTGAAGCTATTGATACTATCGCTGAACGTTATGCGGCACTGGGTAAAACATTACATCTTCGCCACCTAAGCCAAGATTGCGTAACCATGCTACATAAAGCTGGCAGCTTAGTTGAAGCAAACGTAGCTGAAGATCCAGTATACAAAGTAATGTCTAAGTAATCTTAGCCATGCTTGAAGTCTCATCGCTGTACATTGAGTAGCTTCAAAGTGAAAAATTAAAAATGCCGACATATATTGTCGGCATTTTTGTATCTAATACATTTGKTAAATTGCGCTACTTAAATTGGCGTAGTATTGCTTCGCTAGACTCTTCTATGAGATCTAATACCAATTCAAAGCCACCTCCCTCTCCATAATATGGATCCGGCACTTCTTCATAGTTGGCGCTCCCAAAGCTCAAAAACAAATTCAACTTATACGTTAAATGTTCAGGGCACTGTGATTTTAAATCCGATAAGTTCGCGTTATCTGCAGCAAGGATTAAGTCAAACTCTTCAAAGTCATGATGCGTGACTTTACGAGAACGAATCCCTTTAAAGCTATACCCTCTTGCTTCACCAGCAGCTTTAGATCTTGGATCTGGCGGGTTACCTTCGTGGTAGCCTATTGTTCCGGCTGAGTCCACACTAACCTTAATACCTAACTCTTGGGCCTTCTTTCTCAATACCGCCTCTCCAGTTGGCGAACGGCAAATATTTCCCATACAGACTACGAGTATCTTTTTCATTCTTAATCACCTGTTCCTAGAAGGTTTTTGCAAGGGTTAAGTTAAGCTATGATACGCGTAATCACAAATAAAAGGATTGAACATGTCGACTGAAGATAATAAAGAGCAGCGCCATAAAGCACGACAACAAAAAGTTAAAGAACAAGTCGATGCTCGCGTTGCTGCAGCACAAGAAGTGAAAGGCCTTCTACTGGTGATTACAGGAAATGGCAAAGGCAAGTCTACCTCTGGCTTCGGCACCATTACACGCGCAGTAGGACACGGTAAAAAGTGTGCAGTCGCTCAGTTTGTTAAAGGAACTTGGGATAACGGCGAAAAGAACGTCCTCCAAAAGCTGGATGTTGAATTCCAAGTCATGGGAACTGGTTTTACATGGGAAACCCAAGACAAAACTAAAGATATTGAAGCCGCACAACGTATTTGGAAAGAATGTAAACGTATGCTAGCCGACGAATCGTTGGATGTTATTTTGTTCGACGAGCTAACGTATATGGTGAGTTATGGATATATCGAACTAGATGAAGTTGTTGAAGCTCTAAACAATCGCCCTAAGATGCAGTCCGTGATTATTACAGGCCGAGGAGCGCACCGTACGCTTACTGAGATGGCTGATACAGTATCTGAAGTCCGTAATGTGAAACACGCCTTTGAATCTGGCGTAAAAGCGTTACAGGGCGTTGATTGGTAGTCGCTGGATACTTCGAACAGTTGCACACCATACAAAAAAGGGATAGCTCAATAGCTATCCCTTTTGTTTTCGGACTCACCGTATTTAATTAAGCCAAGCTAGTTAAATAGACCTTTTAATAAGCCATTAACTGCTTCTTTCGTTTTCTCGTCCTTAATTTTGTCGCCTAACTTTTCGTCAAGCTTCTTAAGTCCACGATCAATTTCCTTGTTCGCTTTTTGTTTAAGAACGTCATCGAATACCAGTTTAAACTTAGGTTCAGCCCAAGCACCTGTAATCTGAATTGGGATCGTCACATCTTTTAGATCATCGATACTTTTACCGCCCTGACCTTTTAACGAACCGACAATCGATGTTCTTACTAGGAAATCTACGGTTTCATTAATGAAGTTAGCCTTACCATCACCAGTAATTCGTAATAATGGAGATTGCATAGACAAGTCATTAGTTGAGACCCAACCTTTGTTCACTTTAAGCGTCGCTTTCATTGCACTAAAGTCGGTTTTCTGGACACCTTCAACATCGTCGATTTTCTCGCCTTTAATTTTAGCGTAATTCTCTCGAATCAATTGAGCGACATTAATACCGTTTACAGCACCATCTTCAAAGTTAATAACGACAGTACCAACAAGGTTCTTCTTAATACCTGTTGGCGTTAAGCTTTTCCCTTTAATGTCGACATCAATATTACCAGTGCCTTCCAGTTGATCGTTACCAGCAACATCTTTAAGTAAAGGTTGAACTTTCACCCCTTTAATACGTTTCTTCGCGGTATACGTAGCTGGAGATTTACGGGCATCTAGCTTCGCTGTTGCTGAGATAGAGCCACTATAAAGGTTCGATTTAAATGACGTCAGTTCAGCAATACCCCGGTTGACTGAAAACGCGGTAGCAACATTCTGCATTCGAGCATTATTTGCCTTAAACTTATCAATCGTGATTTTACCTTTAACATCGAGACCCTTTAACGCAGAAAGGTCTGGTTCAACTTCTTTCTGTGGTGCGGCTTGCTTTGTGCTTGGTTTAGTTGTGGATGCTGAACCTGATGTATCAGCAGGAGCAGAAGCTACTTCCGCTTCTTTACCCAACCCCAAGAATTCATCTAAATCAATATTTGGACTATTCAAAACAAAACGAACTTTAGGGATATCAGCTAAAGTAACGTCAGCTTTACCATCTAATTGGATTGCGTTTGCTGTTAGCTTCTCTAATACAAAAGATAAATGGCTTTGGGTTAAGTCAAAACTTAGGTCAGACGCCATATCGACTTTCATTGGAGATTGAGGAAGAGTATCGCCTTCAAAAGTTGCATCCAGTGTCAACGCGTCTAATTTAACCATTGAGATAGCTTTATCTACCAATAGTTCACCAGAACCATTCATATCAAGCTTTAGACCCGCGGCATTACCAGCAACGGCATATGTTAAGTTACCAACCTGGTCAAACTCAAAACTATCTAACGCGATCTTCGCAGAATTTATTTGAGTAGACGGGTCATTAAAGCTCGCTTCAAAATCAATATTACGCAATGCATATTCTGCAAAACCCTTTGAGAGTTTAAAATCCGCTTGTCCATCGGCTGCAAAGTTCTGTTGGTTATTTTTGCCTTTTACAGAAAAAGTCGCTGTCGTCCATTGTTCAATAGCAAACTCAGACAAGCTCAGCGATACATCATGCAGCTGAGTTAAACTACCCGCCTGGTGGTCCTGTATTTCAAGTGCAGCGTTAGAGATTGTCACACCCGCAAGGTTTATCGTCCATCCAGAGTTAGCCGACTGACTACTTTCAACGTCACTTGTTTGAGCAGTTTGCTGCGAGTTAGAGCTTGTCTTCTGTTCATTAACAACGGCAGGAGCTTCTTTAGACGGCTGGCTTAACGCATCAATATTTTTAGAACCGTTTTTTAACGTCTCTAGGTAAAATTCAGCACCATCCAAGGTAATGTTGCCAATTTCAAGCTGATTACTAAATAGTGGTACAACCGATACGTCTACACCTACGGAGTCCACTTTAAAAAGGTTTGGTTGGCTAAAACCTTGAGGGTTTTTTAATTCGGTTTTACCGAGGCTAAAACCAATAGAAGGGAAAAACTTCCAGCTAATATCGCCATCAATAACAAGTTCTAAACCCGTATTTTTCTGGGCTTGTTCAATAATAAGAGGCTTGAATTGATTAGGGTTAACCAATAAGACGAGTGCTAATACCGCAGCTACAACAGCAAATACTGGCACAGCAATGAAAAGAAACAGTTTCTTCATTAGCGTAATCCTTGCATGAAGTCTAAAAAGAAAGTGGCACCTAAAGTGCCACTTATCTCATAAAAAATAAAGTCTAATTAAAGCGTTACGACTTTAAAAGTTTTGCAATATGAGCTTTTAACACATCAATTGCGATGCGGTTTTTCCCGCCACGAGGAACAATGATGTCCGCGTATTGTTTAGAAGGCTCGATAAACTGCATGAACATCGGACGTACTGTTTCTTGATATTGCTTAAGCACAGTGTCCATAGTACGGCCACGCTCTTCAACATCACGCTTAACACGACGTAACAAACAGATGTCTAATGGCGTATCCATAAATACACTTGCGTGCATTAAGTTACGCAGACGCGGGTCAGTAAGTAGCAGAATACCTTCTAAAATGATCACTTTCTTAGGTGTAAGTGTAGTCGTTTCAGCGGTACGCGTATGCTCAGTGTAACTGTACTCTGGAACCTCTACTGCATTGCCACTCATTAGCTGCTGTAGGTGTTCACATAGTAAATCATGATCTAGTGCATTTGGGTGATCGTAGTTCGTTTTTACACGCTCTTCCATGCTCAAGTGGCTTTGGTCGCTGTAGTAGCAATCTTCCGTGATAACACCAATTTGATGGTCGCCAACTTTTTCGCGCAATTCATTATAAATTGTACTAGCAATCAGACTTTTTCCTGAAGCTGAAGCGCCAGCGATACCTACGATGACACATTGATTATTATCAGACATTAATTTTGCACCCGATATGGTTTGGTGGTGGGAATAGATAAACCGCCTGATTATAGGGGCTAAAGATATTAGATACTAGTCAACAGCGTAGTAAATTTCCGCTAATAATAGATTAGTAATATATTTAGCCAAGACAATCGTTTGCGCACTAATAAGCCCAGATTAAAGCATAGTAAAACTTATCGATTCAGGCTTTGCTTTCCCTTGCCAGTACATCTTACTGCACACTCTTTCAGCTAATTCCATATATAACGCTGAGTGAGTACTTTCTGGGCGCTTAACCACCGTGGGAGTTCCCGCATCAATATCTTCTCTCATATCGATATGCAGCGGTATTTGAGCAAGAATATCCAAACCATATTCTTGCGACATAGACTGAGCACCACCAGCACCAAAAATATGCTCTTTGTTACCGCAACTACTGCATATGTGGTAGCTCATATTCTCCACTAAACCCGTCACTGGCACTTCGACCTTATCGAACATGGCTACGCCTTTACGAGCGTCCGCCAATGCTAAATCTTGCGGGGTTGTCACCACTAGCGCGCCGGTAACTGGAATTTGCTGTGAAAGCGTAAGCTGGATATCCCCTGTTCCAGGTGGCATATCAATAATCAAATAATCGAGTTCAGGCCATAGCGTTTCATTAATTAATTGTCCAAGCGCTTTAGATGCCATGGGACCACGCCATACCGCAGCTTCATCTTGTGAAACCAAATAGCCGATCGAATGCGTAAAAATGCCGTGAGCTTCAATTGGCCTCATCCACTTGTTATCTTCAACTTCAGGCTTAGCATCAACTTTGCCCAGCATCATAGGTACGGAAGGACCATAAATATCCGCGTCAAGTAAACCGACCTTTGCCCCAGAACCTGCAATCGCAAGTGCTAAGTTCACAGCTGTGGTCGATTTACCAACCCCGCCTTTACCCGAAGTCACCGCTATCACGTTTTTTACGCCACGAAGTTTAGAATCTACCGTCGTTTCTAACGAAGCAGGTTTAACTTGAATTGAAAATTCAAACTTAGCAACTTGACCATCGTCGATTTGCTTACCTAACCATTGAGTTAACTGTTCATTCAACTCATTAGCAGCGAAAGGAAGGATTATTTCAAACTGACCATTTGCAAGTACCTTCACGATACCAGGAGAATTGGCCCACTCTGGGATGAGATTTGGGTGCTCAAATTGATTGAGCCAATCACAGAAATCTTGCTTAGATGAAAACGTACGCATGGACACTCCTTTTTTATTTATGCTACCACCGTGTCAGTCCAGACAGAACCCTAAAAAAACTAGGGCAATCAGCGCGCTCACTTCTTGGCGTCGAATGCGTTATCAAGTAGTATTGGCAATCAAATTAATACCCATTAACAAAGCGAAATATTAAGTATGGCAACTGATCCAAGAAAACTTTTGGTAACATGTGCACTTCCGTACGCTAACGGCTCTATTCACCTTGGTCATATGCTTGAGCATATTCAAGCTGATATCTGGGTTCGCTACCAGCGTCTACGTGGTAACACTGTAAACTTCATCTGTGCTGACGATGCTCACGGCACGCCAATCATGCTGAAAGCACAACAGATGGGTATCACACCAGAAGAGATGATCGCTGCTGTAAGTGAAGAGCATCAAAAAGACTTCGCAGGTTTTGATATCAGCTTTGATAACTACCACAGCACTCACAGTGAAGAGAACCGTGAATTAGCTTCTCACATCTACCTAGAGCTTAAAAAGAACGGCTTTATTTCTAGCCGCACGATCTCTCAGCTTTTTGACCCTGAAAAAGAAATGTTCCTACCAGACCGTTTCGTAAAGGGTTCTTGCCCTAAATGTAAGTCAGAAGATCAATACGGTGATAACTGTGACAACTGTGGTGAGACATACAGCCCAACTGAACTGATTAACCCTAAATCAGCAGTTTCTGGTGCGACTCCAGTAATGAAAGATTCTGAGCACTTCTTCTTTGACCTGCCTCAATTTGAAAGCATGCTAAAAGAGTGGACGCGTTCTGGCTCTCTACAAACTGAAACTGCAAACAAAATGCAAGAGTGGTTTGAGTCTGGCCTACAACAGTGGGACATCTCTCGTGACGCACCTTACTTCGGTTTCGAAATCCCAGGCGAAAAAGACAAGTTCTTCTACGTTTGGCTAGATGCACCAATCGGCTACATGGGTTCGTTCAAAAACCTATGTGACAAGCGTGATGACCTAGACTTCAATGAATACTGGAAAAAAGACAGTACTACAGAGCTTTACCACTTCATCGGTAAAGACATTGTTTACTTCCACAGCCTATTCTGGCCTGCAATGCTTGAAGGTTCAGGCTTCCGTAAGCCAAACAACGTATTCGTACACGGTTACGTGACAGTAAATGGCGCGAAGATGTCTAAGTCTAAAGGGACATTCATCAAAGCAAGCACTTACTTAAACCACCTAGACCCTGAGTGCCTACGTTACTACTACGCTGCAAAACTAAACAGCCGTATTGATGACTTGGACCTTAACCTTGAAGACTTCACTCAACGTGTAAACGCGGATGTTGTAAACAAGATTGTTAACCTTGCTTCTCGTAACGCTGGTTTCATTACTAAGCGCTTCGAAGGTAAGCTTTCTGCTGAATTTGCAGAGCCAGAGCTTTACAACGAATTCGTAGCAGCCGCTGAGCGTATCGGTCAGCTATACGAAACTCGTGAGTTTAGCCGCGCTATCCGTGAAGTTACGGCACTAGCAGATAAAGCGAACCAATACATCGACGAAAAAGCACCTTGGGTTCTTGCTAAGGAAGAAGGTAAAGAGAAAGAGCTTCAAGAAGTTTCTTCTGTAGGTATCAACC
>NZ_JAKJSW010000176.1:0-8769 GCF_050337375.1 Vibrio makurazakiensis
GTACAAGCCTGTACAAGCCTTACGGTGTTCAGTTTGTTGGTGCTTCTACGACAGGTGTTGAGTCTTTCATTTCTAAAAAGCCAATTGATGGCGTAGCGGATCTTAAAGGTCTTAAACTGCGTGCTCCAGAAGGCCTAGTACAGCAAGTATTCGCAGCAGCGGGTGCGACTCCAGTAAACCTACCGGGTTCTGAAGTATTTACTGGTCTAAGCAAAGGCGTAATCGATGCAGCTGACTACACTGTATTCTCTACTAACCAAAAAGCGGGCATGAACGACATCGCAACGCATCCAGTTCAACCTGGCTTCCACTCTTTACCACTTATCGATATTTCAGTATCTCAGAAGAAGTGGGACAAGATGCCTGCTGACCTACAAACTATTCTAAAAACGTCTGTACGTGATTTCTCTTACGACATGACAACTCAGCTAAAAATGGCTGACCAAGCAGCAGTGAAAGAAGCGCAAGCAAACCCAGAAATCACAATCCACGACTGGTCTCAAGAAGAGCGTAAGAAGTTCCGTGAGATTGCTAAAGGTCAGTGGAAAGTATTCTCAGAGCGTTCTGACAATGCACAAAAAGTATATAAATCAGTAACGGTATTCCTAGAAGAAAACGGCTTACTGTAATTATTACTTAGTTTACTGATAGGGGAGGGCGAAGCTCTCCCTTTCTCTCCCAGGAAATTTGGCCAATGACAGACAAAACCTCCCACGCACCAGCTGAAAACGACGAACAACCAAGAAATGCGCTTGACCGTCTTATTATAAAGTTCAGTAACCTCGTTAGCTGGTTGTTTATTTTTACTGTATTAATTTCATTCTATGAAGTTGTTATGCGTTATGCATTTGATGCCCCAACAACGTGGGTTCATGAGACAGCTTCATTTCTCGGTGGTTCTCTATTCATTATTGGTGGTATATACGCTTTTGCCGCTAATAAGCACGTGCGCGTTGTTCTTATTTATGACTCAGTTTCTAACCAAGCACGTAAATATCTCAATCTTGTTCACCACATTGTTGGTTTAGCTTTCGCGGGTATGCTTGCTTACGCCGCTTATTTTACAGCGGAAGAAGCATGGTTTGCGCCATGGGGTGAATTCCGTTTAGAAACATCAGGTTCGGTTTTGAATGCGCCTTATCCAGCTTTGCTTAAAGGCCTGATCTTTGTCGTTTTGTGTGTTCTTGTTGTCCAGTTTGTATTGCACCTAATCCAAGAGTTGATGGGTCTAAGGAAGAATGACGATGTTTGATTTATCTTCTATTGGTATCGCATGGGGTAGTTTACTCATGCTGGTTATGATGATTGGTTTGCYACTGACAGGTATGCAGCTGGCATTCGTAACAGGCTTCGTAGCGATATTCTTTACTTTATGTTGGTTTGGCCCTGATGCCTTACCTTTGATTGCTAGCCGAACTTACAGTTTTGCTTCTGGCTATGTATTCCTTGCGGTGCCAATGTTTGTTTTGATGGCCGCTTTGTTAGACCGCTCGGGTATTGCTCGTGATTTGTTTGATGCGATGAAATCTGTGGGCCGTAAGGTTCGTGGTGGTGTTGCGGTTCAAACACTATTGGTAGCCGTACTTCTGGCGTCTATGTCAGGTGTTATCGGTGGTGAAACGGTACTCTTGGGCATTCTTGCTTTGCCTCAAATGCTTCGTTTGGGTTATGACCGTAAGCTAGCAATCGGTACAACTTGTGCTGGTGGCGCATTGGGTACCATGCTTCCGCCAAGTATCGTTCTAATTATCTACGGTATGACAGCGAGTGTTTCCATTGGTGACCTATTTAAAGCGTCGTTCTTACCTGCGTTTATCTTAGCGGGCTGTTACATCGGTTACGTACTGATTCGTTGTAAGCTGAACCCTTCTCTTGCTCCGCTTCCAAGCGATTCAGATATGGAAGAAGACGAGCCAGAGATTAGCTACTTTAAAGCGTTGTTCTTCCCACTACTTTCAGTAGCAACAGTTCTGGGTAGTATCTATTCAGGGATTGCATCAGTAACAGAAGCTTCGGCTTTGGGTGTTGTTGGTATCATGATCAGTGCGCTTATCCGTGGTGAGTTGAACTTCAACATGCTGAAAGAAAGTGCCATCGCAACAATGCGTACCTGCGGCATGATCATGTGGATCGGTATTGGTGCTAGTGCGCTAGTTGGTATCTACAACCTGATGGGCGGTATCGACTTTGTTGAAGAAACGATTCTGGCGCTAAGTGGTGGCAACGCTATGGTTACGCTGCTTATCATGATGGTTATCTTACTTGTATTAGGTATGTTCCTTGACTGGGTTGGTGTAGCACTTCTAACCATGCCAATCTTTGTACCAATCATTACAGGCCTTGGTTTTGACCCTGTTTGGTTCGGTGTGGTGTTCTGTCTAAACATGCAGGTGTCGTTCTTATCACCACCGTTTGGTCCAGCTGCGTTCTACCTGAAATCGGTAGCACCAAAAGACATCAGCCTGGGTGAGATTTTCTCTTCACTATTGCCGTTTATTGCACTTCAAGTGTTGGTTCTAGCCATGGTTATCATGTTCCCTCAGCTCGCGCTTTGGTGGCAATAAGTTAGACCGCTGGTGAAAGCCAGATAAAAATTGAGCCAGCAGGACTCATACTGCTGGCAGAAAAATCTTCAATATTAGATTCGATTGTCAGCCTCAATTTCGATTGAGGCTTAGGGAAGGCTTGCCTTATGAAAAGCAAAAAAATACTCGTGATGGGCGTATCTGGATGCGGAAAGAGCCTGATTGGTAGCCGTATTGCTGAAGCTCTCAACTTACAGTTTTTTGATGGTGACGATTTTCACCCACAAAACAATGTAGAAAAAATGCGCCAAGGTATCCCGTTAACTGACGAAGATCGTCAAGGGTGGCTTGAAACACTGAACAAACAATACATCGAGCAATCGAGTGCCGTGATTGCATGTTCTGCACTGAAACCACAATACCGAGACGTTCTTCGTCGCAATAACCAAGATTTGGTCATCGTGTATCTGCAAGGTAGTTTCGATACCATTTGGAATCGTCATAAAGCGCGTGAAAATCACTACTTCAATGGTAAAGAAATGTTGGAAAGTCAGTTTGATGCGTTGGTCGAACCAAAAGCAGACGAAGCTTTGTTTATCGATATTTCACAAGACGTCGATCACGTCGTCGAGAGCGCACTTACTCAAATTAAACAGATAGGCTAGATCATGACTCAGGTAAAAAATGACATTGCGATGATTGGTTTAGGTGTGATGGGTAAAAGCCTTGCACTGAACTTATTGGATAATGGTTTTAATGTGTCTGGTTTTGACCTCAATACCGACAACATTGAACGAGCAAGCACAGAAGCAAAACAGCTGAATGAAGACTTTGACAACAAAGGCATATTCACTAGCGCAGCCGGTTTAGAAGATTTACTTCAAGGTTTAGCGAAACCTCGCGTGATTGCGTTATCTGTACCTGCTGGTAAGCCCGTGGATATTGTCGTAAATAATTTGTTGGAAGCTGGCCTAGAGAACGATGACATTGTTATCGATACTGGTAACAGCCTTTGGACGGATACCGAAGCTCGTGAGTTGGCTTACAAAGGTAAACTTCGTTTCTTCAGTACTGCGGTTTCTGGTGGCGAAGAGGGGGCTCGTGTTGGCCCCGCTTTGATGGCAAGTGGCGACCAATCGGCTTGGCAATATGTGAAACCAATGTGGGAAGCGATTGCCGCTAAAGTTGATACCAATGGCTTACCTGTTGGTCAATTTGAATCTGGTGAAGCATGTGCAGCCTATGTTGGGCCGTCTGGCTCAGGGCATTACGTAAAAATGGTGCATAACGGTATTGAGTATGCAGACATGCAGCTTATCTGTGAAGTGTACCAGTTCATGCGTGATGTATTGGAAATGCCAGCAGCCGAGATTGGTAAAGTCTTCGAACAATGGAATTCCGGTGTTCTAAATAGCTACTTAATGGAAATTAGTGCCGACATTCTTCAGCAAGAAGATGTGGTTACAGGCAAGCCTTTCGTTGAAGTTGTATTAGATAAAGCTGGGCAGAAAGGCACTGGGTTGTGGACTGCTGTTAATAGCCTTCAAGAAGGTTGCCCAACTCCGACGATTGCACAAGCCGTTTATGCACGCGCTATGAGTGGTCAAAAAACTCAGCGAGTTCAAGGTAGCAAGCTTCTTAAAGGTAACACGGCAGATGCTAGTCAGTTAGATAAAGTGGAAGTCATTGCTGAACTTCACGACGCATTATATTGCGCCAAGTTGTCTGTGTATGCTCAAGGCTTTGACTTGTTAAAAACAGCTTCAGATAAAGAAGGCTGGGATCTCGACTTCACTCAAATTGCTAAGATCTGGCGAGCGGGTTGCATTATCCGTGCTGTGTTCTTACAGAGTATTACCTCGGCTTACCAGAAGAATAGTGAACTTGCGAACCTGCTATTCGATGGGACTTTCATCAAGCAGGTTGAAGAGCGTGAATTGGCGTGGCGTATTGCGGTTGCAAATTCAGCTTTGTACGGTGTACCTATGCCGGGGATCAGCTCAGCGTTAAGCTACTTTGATTCACTGCGTTGTGAAGTGTTGCCAGCAAACTTGCTGCAAGGTCAACGTGATTACTTTGGCTCTCATACATACTCGCGAGTAGATAGAGAAGAGAGTGACAAATTCCACGTTACTTGGAGTCAATCACCAAGGACAGAAGTTAAGGTAAACRCTTAATTGATTTAATAACGCCCTCTACACGAGGGCGTTATTGTTTATGAATTCACACATAACTAACGTCTCTTTGAGAGGTTATTGTGACAGTATCAAGCTTTTGTCAGATAAGGCTTCAAATTCCAAGTTAGTTGGATACACTGTTACCAGTAACATAACCACAAAATAATAATTACTATTTATGCCAACTAAGAAAAAACGTCCTACATTACAAGATATTGCCAACCTAGTTGGTGTGACAAAAATGACGGTGAGTCGCTGCCTTCGCGATCCGTCACAAGTGTCTGAAGTTTTAAGAGAAAAAATTGAGGCAGCCGTTGAAGAGCTTGGCTACATTCCTAACCGTGCCCCTGACATTCTATCCAACGCGAAAAGTAATGCGATTGGTGTGYTAGTTCCCTCATTGACTAACCAGGTTTTCGCCGAAGTGATTCGTGGTATTGAACAAGTGACTGGCCCTGCTGGCTATCAAACTATGATTGCCCACTATGGCTATAGTGCGGAGCTGGAAGAGCAGAGTATTGCTTCACTGCTGTCATACAATGTTGATGCGATTATCCTATCTGAAAATGTGCATACAGAGCGCGCGCGTAAGATGCTTCAAACAGCGTCGATACCTGTTATCGAAATTATGGATTCAGTGTCACCTCGTATTGAGCAGGCCGTCGGCTTTGATAATTTCGAAGCAGCAAGAGCCATGACTAAGACTATGCTTGGTCGAGGAAGAACAAACATTGCTTACCTAGCGGCTCGAATGGATGAACGAACTCGTTTAAAAATGGCAGGCTATGAACATGCAATGGAAGAGGCTAATCAAACACCTGTTACCTTGCAAACGGAAGATGCATCTTCATTTACTTTAGGTGCTAAATTGATTGGTGAATTACTAGAAAAACACCCTCAGGTTGATGGTATTTTTTGTACGAACGATGATCTGGCCATCGGCGCATTTTATGAGTGTGTAAGGCGTGGTATTGAAGTGCCGAAACAAATGGCGATTGCTGGATTTCACGGACATGACATTACCTTAGCAATGACTCCTCGTTTAGCGACGGTTATCACTCCAAGGGAGCAGATAGGCACACTAGCAGCTGAACAGATAGTGGCGCGTTTACAGGGCAATAAAGACTGGGTTTCCAAGTTAGATTTAGGCTATGAGATAGAACTTGGTGAGAGTATTTAGGCGTTACTTAGTAAAGTGTCTGTCTAGCTTTCGTTAGAACTGAATTTTCAAATTATAATAAAACGCCCTTTACGATGGATTGTCGCAAAGGGCGTTTTAGTGTTTTATCTTAACTAACTAACTAACTAACTAACTAACTAACTAACTAACTAACTAACTAACTAACTAACTAACTAACGACTGGGCGTCTTGCTGTTTTAGGACTTTATGCCCATCTTCCGTCACTCCGCGTTTCCAGTAGCTACTGATGTAGATATTGTCTTTTTCCACTTCTTGCTCATTTCTAAAGTACTGTCTTAGTGCTCGCATGTTTTCAAATTCACACGCTGACCATACTGATACTTGCCCACCTAGCCATGTCAAATCACGAACTGACTCAGCGAGTGCCTGTTCATTCCCACTTTCTAATAACCAAGTCACTTTAATCCCCTCTGGTGCATTGAGAGGCTGTTTATCTTCTTCTGAAGTGACTTGTACAACAGCGTATCCAACCGCATTTTCTGGTAGGGCTGTTAATTTAGCTGAAAGGGCTGGTAGTGAGGTCATATCTGCGACAAGGAAGAACCAATCGGATTCTAGGTTTAACCCTTGAATAAGACCTGGGCCGGCAACAGAAATAGTGTCTCCAACGTTGGCATTCATTGCCCAACGAGCAGCAAATCCACATTGAAGATCGACGGTGTTGTGACGTACGAAATCAACTTCAATCGTCTGTTCTTTTGAGTTGAACTGACGAATTGTATAAGTGCGCATTTTTGGGCGTTCACCTTCACTCAGTTCATTTAAACTCGTGCTGCCAGAGGGCGTAAAAAGAAGTTTGATATAGCCGCCAATACACTCGCTAGGAAAGTCGCTAAGCCCTTCGCCATGTAGAGTCAGTCGCTGCATGTTTGGAGTGATGGTTTCTGTACGCGTAACGCGGAGAGTTGTTGGACTTGGTTTGCTCATATGGGCACCTATATTTCTGAACTAACATTATCTTAATCCTCTTCCTGAATTACAGCAATGCTAATGGTTATCATTTACTAATATTTACATTACGCTTCATTGATCGAGTATTGAACTTCTTAAACAGTAAACAGTAGAAACAAAAACGCCCTAGTAAAAATTCACCAGGGCGTAATTCGAATTATTTAGGCAGCTTTACACTTATTAAAGCTGGGCTAAATTAGCTTTTTGCTTCTTCAAGCTCAATGCTATCGTCTGCGGCTTTCGCTGCTTCAAGCATCTTACTGATCACACGAGATGCAGCCATCGCAATACCAACCATTACAACGGCAAGAATAGTCAGCATTTGGAAGTAGTCACCGTAAACCGTTTGTACGATTTCTTGCGTGATTTCCTGACCTTTCTCTAGAGCGATAGAAGTCGAGAATACAGCACCAACAATACCTGACAGTGCAATCGCTACAGAGAATAGGCTTACAGAGAAGTTTTCGATGTGCTTAGGTGCAACAGACAGAATGAACGCCACAACCATAGAGCCAACAATAACCTCCCCAAACGCTAAGAAGAAGTGAATCGCTAGGAATACTTCTGGGCGAATTAGCACATCTTGACCAACGGTTGTTACCGCCATAGTCAGAATACCAAACGCGATAGCCGTAAGAATGAAAGAGAAACCGACTTTGGTTGCTGTAGAGAAGTGAACGTCACGCTTCTCTAATGTTGCGAAAATACCAGCAATGATAGGGCCTGCGACCATACACCAAAGTGGGTTCATTGCCATTGCTGCTTCTGGTGCAACTGGAATGAATCCGAATAAATCACCGCGCATCGTATTGATAGCGACCATGTTCATTGAAGTCATCATTTGGCCGTAGTACACAAAGAAACACGTTGTTAGAAAAGTGATGATTAAAATCGTACCCATCTTTAGCGCATCCGATTTCTTAGACTTCATCATTAACGAAACGAAGTAAAGAATCGCAGCTGCGCCAATTGCGTAAACAATGTTCTGACCAATATCCATGTTTGAGAACATGAAGAAAACAAGGCCGATCATTGCTGCAGAAAGGGTCAAGAACGCCACCCAGTTTTTAGTACTTACAGTTGTTTGGTCAATATCAGCACCAACCTCAACCAAGCCCTTACGGAAAGTGACCAAAGTTACTAGCGCCGCTGCTGCCAAAATACCAGACAGCATGAAACCGCCATGGAAACCTACAACAAGCACCAACATCGGGAATAAGTATTGACCCAAAAATGCACCAATATTGTTGATTGAGTAGTTAATTGGGTAGCCTTTCTCGAAATCTTCTTGGCTCTTAAATGTACGCTTATACAAGCTAGGGTATGACGGAGACATCAAACCTCTAGAGTAGCTTGCCAGTGCAATACCACACAAAGCCATTGGTACATTAGTCGATGCAGCACCCAGTACGAGTAATGCGTAACCACTGGCAAAACCAAGGTAAGCGACGGTTAATGAACGGTAAGCTCCTAAGAACTTATCTGCAATGAAGCCACCAGCGATAGCGAATAAAGGTCCGATAGCAGAAAATGCGCCCACTACCATCATAGTGTCGGCTTCATTGTAATTAAGCTCTTCTAGGAAGAAGCGAGTGAGTATTACCATTACGCCATAAAATGACAAACCAAACATCATTTGGCAGAACATCATCGACTTGTTTAATCTATTCCACATTACTTTATTCTCTCTTTTGAGTTTAACTGTAGTGTAATAACCCGATTATAATACTATTTATAGATGGACATAAACTGAAACATTTATCTCAGATCAAACAACAATCACTCTATGTTTTTTAATGTTGCCATTCATTTATCTAATGAATGAAAAGCGCAATATAAGATTATGAAAATGAAACAAATAGCCCTGGAACGTGCCCATTTAAGTGGTGAACCATTTGTTGCTATGGGATTGGGC
>NZ_JAKJSW010000177.1:0-8727 GCF_050337375.1 Vibrio makurazakiensis
GCATACGATTCAATGGAATCAGTGATTTAACACGTAGCTCTTCTGAAACGAAGATCTCATGCTCTTCACCACCATGCTCTAGAGCAGTCTCGATAGCCTTTAGACCATTCATTGCCATCCAAGGACAGTGAGCACAGCTACGACACGTTGCACCAGCACCAGCGGTTGGAGCTTCGATTAGTTCCTTCTCTGGAACCAACTGCTGCATCTTAAAGAAGATGCCTTTGTCCGTCGCAACAATCATTTGCTTCTGAGGAAGCTCTTTCGCTTTCTTGATTAGCTGGCTTGTTGAGCCGACCGCGTCAGCAAGTTCAACTACACTAGCAGGTGATTCAGGGTGAACAAGAATGGCAGCGTCTGGGTATACCGATTTCATTTTTTTCAATGCATCTGCAGAGAACTCATCATGAACAATACACTCACCTTGCCATAGCAGCATGTCAGCACCTGTTTGGTTCGCGATGTAAGAACCTAAGTGGCGGTCTGGTCCCCAAATAATTGGTTTACCTTCTGCGTCTAGGCTTTCTACAATTTCAAGCGCAATACTTGATGTTACCACCCAATCAGCACGAGCTTTTACAGCAGCAGACGTATTAGCGTATACAACCACTGTATGATCTGGGTGCGCATCGCAAAACTCAGAGAATTTATCAGCTGGGCAGCCAAGATCTAATGAACACTCAGCTTCAAGTGTCGGCATTAAGATGCGTTTCTTAGGAGTCAGGATTTTTGCCGATTCCCCCATAAAGCGAACACCAGCAATAATCAGAGTGCTTGCGTCATGGCGGTTGCCGAACTTAGCCATTTCAAGCGAGTCACCAACAAAGCCACCCGTTTCTTCAGCTAATGCCTGAATTTCAGGATCTGTGTAATAGTGCGCGATTAATACTGCGTCTTTTTCTTGCAACAGTTTCTTGATGTTAGCAAGGTGCGCTGTCTTCTGATCTTGTGTCAGAGGCACTGGCTTAGGCGGGAATGGGTATACAGTGTCGATTTTGTCTAGAATGTGGCTCATTGCTTTTGCTCTATGCAACTTCTGATAATCCGAGCATTCTACACCTGATCACCCCTAGGGATCAAAAAGGATTCTTAGCGAGTTGAAACGGGAAAGATATTACAAACAAAAAAGAGGCGCTGTAAGCGCCTCTAGGTATTTAACTCATTATAGGTGAGTTTTCGCAACTTTCGCAGATGCACTCTTCGGGTGCTCCGCTACAACCTGCTGATAATACTTTTTCGCTTGTTCGGCGTTATTGTTCCGAGAAGCGATATCACCTAACTTAACTAATGCGTCAGCTCGTTTATTAGAGTCTTTATACGCGACTACCGCGGCAAAGCTCTTCACTGCATCAACATCTTGCTTTTTAGCAAAATAAAGCTGGCCTAACCAATAGTGAGAGTTCGGTGTAAATGTGGATTTTGGATAGTCTTTCTGAAACTTCTGAAAAGCGACAATCGCCCCAGTATAGTCCCTTTGCTTTAAGATCATATCCACCGCATTTTGGTATGCAGTTTGTTCATCGACATCGGAACTGAAGGTTCCTGTCGGTTCACTTGGCGTGTTTGCATCTGTCGCTGGTACAGCTGCTACACTAGAATTCTTAACTTCGCTACGAACACGATCAAGTTCGATAAATAGCTCACGCTGACGCTCAAGCATCTGCTGCATATCATAGCTATTTCTTTCTAACTGCCCGCGTAGTTCACTAATCTCCAAAGCCATGTCATCCATTTGCGTTTGCATTTGCAATTGCACGCGGTTTCGATTTTGAAGTAAGCGTTCTAAACGCTGAATATCAGTTTCATTAGAAGCCGAACGAGTCGTTGTGGTAGACGTAGATGTCGCGGATGAGTTACCGATATCAGATACTGGAGCGGGTGCAGCGAACGCTAGGTTCGCTGCACTTACCAGTAACGTAAGCGTAACTACTCGCTTAGTGTTACTGAACATGAGGCAATTCCTCAATTGGATAGATTACTAAGATTAGTAAACTAGTACTGCACGACGGTTTTTAGCGTACACATCTTCAGATTGACCTAGAAGAAGTGGCTTCTCTTCACCGTAGCTTACGATAGAGATTTGGTCAGCTTGAACACCTAGAGCTTGTAGGTATTGAGCTACAGCTTGTGCACGACGCTCACCAAGAGCGATGTTGTACTCTGGAGTACCGCGCTCGTCTGCGTGGCCTTCAATAGTCACTTGCATATCAACGTTCTTAACTAGGTAAGCAGCGTGTGCAGAAAGCATTAGCTCGTAGTCACCAGCAATAGTTGAGTTATCGAATGCGAAGTAAATTGTTTGAGTTTCGCGTAGCGCTTGCTCTTTTAGCTCTTGCTCAGAAAGTTGTGCATTCGCATCAATTGGCGTTACTACTGTTGTATCTACTGAGTTTTCAGAACCAGCAGTCGCTTGGTTAGTCTCAGTACCAGAAGTTGAAGAAGTTGCGTCATCGCTTGAGCTACATGCTGTTACTGCCATTACTGGTAGTGCAATCATTAAGCCTTTTAGAACTTTATTCAGTTGCATCTTATTTTTCCTTACGTTTTCAAACTTAGTTTTTGACTGTGAACACTATAAAAACGGTGACCATGATGGGGCTCTAACACGCCCATTTGTTGCTGGTAATCTAGCTTTAAATCGGCCATCAATAGAAACCATTGAAAGGACGTTTGTTTTATTAAAAATAGAGCTATAAATAACCATGCCACCATTTGGAGCAATGCTTGGTGACTCATCCAATAGTGTTTTTGTTAACACTTGAACAGCACCGGTTTCTAAATCTTGTTTAGCAAGATTGAATCCTGAATTACTACGATTAACCATAATGAGGAATCGGCCATCAGGTGTAATTTGACCACCTAAGTTTTGGCTGCCTTGCCAAGTCAGACGATTTGTCGAATTACTTGCCAAATTTACTCTATATATCTGAGGTTTACCACCACGATCAGACGTAAATATTAGTGATTTGCCATCAGGGTGCCAAAATGGTTCGGTATTGTTTGATCGGCCACGGGTAACTTGAGTCAATTTGCGGCTAGCAAGATCTAAAGTGTAAACCTGTAAGCTACCAGTTTTAGATAGTACCAGTGCCAAAGACTTCCCATCAGGAGAGAATTTTGGCGCACCATTGTGACGAGGGTATGAAGTTAACTTCTCTCGCTCACCCGTGTAAATATTCATAATGAAAATTTCTGCCTGGCCGTTTTGGAAACTCACATATGCGAGCTTCTTACCGTCCGGTGACCATGCAGGAGACATCAATGGCTGCTTAGAACGAAGAACTAATCTTTCGTTGAAACCATCGTAGTCAGCAATGCGAAGTTGGTATGGGTATTTATCTTTATCACTTACCACTACGTAAGCAATGCGAGTTAAGAACGCCCCTTTTTCACCAGTTAACTCTTCGTAAACAAGATCTGAAATACGGTGAGCATATTCACGTAAGCGTGGTCCTGGAACCGTCGCTTTCTTGTTAAACAAAACGTGATCTTTAGAAAGAACTAATTGCCCTTCATCACTCAGAGCTTTACTTTGACCTTGCGTTAATTGACCACGAACGATATCAATTAATTGGTAGTTTACAACGTACTGACCTTCAGCATTTTCAGTGATCGTTCCGGTAAGTAGTGAATCAACGCCCAATGTAGTCCAAGCATCAAAATTAACTTCGGCTTCACTATAAGGAGTTTGAGGCATTTTGTTTGTAGCTACAGGGCTAAACTTACCACTACGTTGTAAATCAGAAGCGATAACTGCTGAAACATCATGAGGTAGTGCTTTATTTCCTTCCCACTTAAACGGGACGATTGCAATTGGGCGCGCTGAGTTTATGCCATCTGTAATCACCAACTCCAAGGCGGCATTCGCCATTTGGCTGCTCATCGCTACTACGCATGCAAAACTAAGTAATAGTTTCTTTAACACTGGTTAGTCCTTTTACTCTGGTAATACAGTTAAATTGATATTCTTTAATGACGCTACGACATCAGGGTCTTTTGGTAATGGGTATGATTTCACTTGTGCAACTGCACGCTTTGTCGCAGCACATAAGCGGTTATCACCATCCAATAAACTTAAACTACCCAAAATGGCAGTCGAACCTGTCGGTATTAATTTCAAATTGACCTTACAAGACTTACCACGAAAGTTATCTTCAATTAATAGATTTTGTTGGATCAATTGAGTGTAAATCGCACCATAACGAGCAGCTTCAGAGTCAACAAACTGTTGCCTTGCTGAAGTATTCTGAGAAGACTCAGACTCTAAGCCAGCAAAAATGTCATTAAGCGCCGCTTCTTGTTCTTTACGCTCTTTTTCAGCACGAGCTGCAGCTTCTTTTGCTTTACGGGCTTTTTCCGCTGCTGCCTTCGCTGCTTTTTCTTTCGCTATACGTTCTTTTTCCGCACGTGCAGCTGCTTCTTTCTCTTTACGAGCTTTTTCTTCTGCCGCTTTCGCAGCCTTTTCTTTCTCTAAACGTTCTTTTTCAGCTTTAGCGATTGCAGCCTGTTTAGCTAGGCGTTCTTGCTCTGCTTTTTTTACTGCAGCTTCTTTAGCCTTACGGTTCGCTTCGGCTTCTGCCGCTTTTTTCTGTTCTTTCTTTACTCTAGCTTCTTCAGCTTTGAGTTGTTTTTGCTTTTCTACACGACGTTTTTCAGCATCACGTGCCGCTTTCGCGTCTTTAGCTTGTTGTTCTTTGAGCTTACGAATATTCTCTTCTTCAGCTTTTCGATTACGTTCTAAACGCTCAGTCTCTCGTCGAAGCTTATCTAAACGATCCTGCTCTTTCTTACTTGCGGCTTCCCTTTGCTGACGAATTTGGTTTGCTTGATCTCGAACTAGCTGAGGGTCAATAACAACCGCTTGAACCATCTGCCCGCTAGGCTCAGGCTTAGACATATTAAAGTCTGCGCCCCATAGTAAAGCGATGGCAAGAATGAGATGGAGGCCTATTGAGATAACAAGAGGTTTACCATAAGTACTCTTTTGATTTTTCTTAGTATCTTTCATGAGTGCTACGGAGCTATTCCCTTATATCCGTTAATAAGCCGACTTTAGGAACTCCCGCACGGCTTAATTCATCAAGTAACAGTACCACTTCTGCATATGGAGTAGCGGCATCACCACCCACGGCGACTGGTGAGTTTGGGTTAATTGACAACTCAGCCTTAACTCGAACGATAATGTCTTCAAGAGACAAGCCACGTTGAACGTCTTCATTATTAACGCTTAAACCGAGCTTACCGTTTTTATCTACTTCAACAATGATAAAGCTAGAGTTTTCATCACCCATCTCTTGTGCTGATTTCGCGGTTGAAGCTTTTGGTAATTCTACGTCGACCCCTTGTGTAACAAAGGGTGAAGTCACCATGAAGATGATCAGCAATACCAGCATAACGTCGATGTAAGGTACGACGTTAATCTCAGCTGTCATCTTACGCTTTTTAGGTTGGTATCCTGCCATTGATTAGTCCCTTCCCGCCATTGCTTGACGGTGAAGGATGCTGTGGAACTCTTCCGAGAATGTCGCGTAGTTATGTTCAAGTTTACCAACTCGGCTGCTGAATCGGTTGTACGCCATAACGGCTGGAATAGCCGCAAACAGCCCCATAGCAGTTGCAATAAGTGCTTCTGCGATACCGGGAGCAACCATTGCTAGTGTCGCTTGTTTAACTTGTCCAAGAGCGATGAATGAGTGCATGATGCCCCAAACCGTACCGAACAAACCAATGTATGGACTGATAGAGCCGACCGTTGCTAAAAATGGCAAGTTGGTTTCTAGTTCGTCAACTTCACGAGCAACAGATACGCGCATTGCTCGACCTGTTCCTTCCATAATAAAGTCAGGAGAAGCTGCATTCGTTTTACGTAAGCGTGCAAATTCGGTGAAGCCTGCGTAGAAGATTTCTTCAGTGCCAGAAAGTTCATCTTTACGCTTGTTTGTTTCTTGGTAAAGCTGAGCTAAATCGCCACCTGACCAAAACTTATCTTCAAATACTTCAGTATCTTTCGTGGCCTTTGAAAGCACTTTACTGCGCTTAATAATCATGGCCCATGATAAAACTGACATCCCCATAAGAGTCAACATCACAAGTTTTACAAGTAAACTCGCGTCAAGAATAAGGTCTAAAATTGAAATATCAGCTGTCACTGTTAGTTAACTCCGCACGGATAAAAGTTGGCATTGCTTTGGGTTTCATCTTTTGATTGTCGATACATGCTACCTTAACCATTGCTTTACACAATGCTTGGCCATCAGGATTTACGATTTCCTGACAGAATATAAGAGAAGCTCGTTTAAGTTCAGAGATAGTCGTAATGACTTGCAGTTGGTCATCAAGCCGAGCACCTTGGACAAAATCAATATCCATGTGTCGGACAACAAAGCCGATGTTTTGTTCAAGAAGAATATTTTGAGACACACCAACCGAACGCAATAACTCAGTTCGAGCTCTTTCGAAAAACTTCAGATAATTGGAATGGTAGACCACTCCTCCTGCATCTGTATCTTCGTAATAGACCGTTACAGGCCACTTGAAAGGTTCAGAACATCCCGACAAATTGATACCACTGTAGAAATCAACAAAGATATCACTATAACGCAAGTCTTTGACAATGCTACAAGAGGGCGACTGATTTTTTGAATTGAGTATAAAAAATGAGGCTATCTGGATAAGATAGCCTCAATTAGATTACAAACCGACCAATATTTTCCTATAAAAAATAGGCAAATGTCAGGTAGAGCAAGATTGATAGTGAGAAGTACGGGCTAAACAGAAGCTGCCAGTACCATGCTATTGGCTTAAAACCCACACCAAATACCATGCTAGAACATACCGCCCAGATCAATAGTGGCGCAATCACCGCATTAAATCCGCCAATACCTACAGAGTAAGCATTTGGCTCCCACATGACTAAACCAACATGCATGAAGCCAAGCACCAGTGATAAAACGCGCAATAGCGTTTTATCAGCAGGAGCATGCAGTTTACTTACTTGCTCAGTGAGATTACTCACTGTCTTTGTCCATCATTTCTGAGTGCTCTAACCAAAGAGCATTAATGATGCCGAATGCACATGCTAGAAGTACACCCAAAATCCATGCGAAATACCACATAAACGTTCTCCTAAGTAATTTAAACTTTCGGCTTAATAAGCTGAAACGTCATTGTCTTCAATGTGTTTCTTATCTAGACGACCGAACATTTTGTAGTATGTCCAAGTTGTGTAGCCAAGAATTACAGGAACCATTACCGCCGCAACTCCAGTCATAAGACCAAGCGTTAGCTCACTTGCTGTTGAATCCCACATAGTCAAACTGTGGTTAGGGTTTAGACTTGACGGCATTACGAATGGGAACATTGCAAAACCAGCCGTTAAAATAACACCAGCGTTAGATAGGCTAGAGAACAAGAATGCGAAGCCACCACGCTCAAAGCGAGATGCAATCACAGCTAGTAGTGGCATTGCTACACCAAGGATCGGCGCAGCCCACATTGCTGGATACGTTTCGAAGTTTGTCATCCACGCCCCCACTTGAAGTGATACTTCTTTGTTTAATGGGTTAGAGTCTGCAAACGTATCTATCGTGCTCGTAATAACATAGCCTTCGATAGATTGAACCCAGAAGCCACCAATAACGAACAGAGCAATAGCAATTAGGCCTGTGATCTGAGCAACGTTACGAGCACGGCGGTGCAGTTCTTCTGTAGTCTTCATTTGAAGCCATGTTGCACCTTGCATCACAAACAACATCAGAGCCAACACACCACATAACAATGCAAACGGGTTTAGTAGCGCGAAGAACGAGCCATGGTACTGAGACATCATTAGATTGTTCAGGTCAAATGGGACGCCTTGCATTAAGTTGCCGAATGCCACACCAAAAATGATTGGCGGTACCGTACCACTAAAGCAAAGTGCGTAGTCCCACGCCTTACGCCATTTTGGCTCTTCAATCTTAGAACGGTAATCAAGAGCAAGTGGGCGTAACCAAAGTGCCGCTAGAGTCACGTACATTGCAAAGTAGAAACCAGAGAAAGACGTCGCGTAAACCAGTGGCCATGCAGCAAACAATGCACYACCAGCCGTAATTAACCATACTTGGTTGCCATCCCAGTGAGGGGCAATAGTATTCAGCATAATACGACGTTCAGTGTCGCTCTTACCGATAACAGGAGAAAGAGCTGCAACGCCCATATCAAAGCCGTCAGTTACTGCGAAACCAACCAGTAGAACACCGATCAATACCCACCAAATAAGTCGTAAGCTTTCGTAATCAAACATATTATTCCCTCACTTATGCTTCGACAGAGCGACTAACTTTGTCTTCTACAGAGTTAGCTTCTTGTTCAAAGTGGTAACGGCCAGTCTTAAGGCTACTTGGACCTTTACGTGCGAATTTCAGCATTAGGTAAACTTCTGCAATTAGGAACACTGTGTATAGTGCAAGAATCGCAAATAATGAAGTCCAAAGCTGTTCGATAGTCAATGCTGACGCAGCAACGTTAACTGGCAGGATTTCACCAACCGCCCAAGGTTGACGACCAAACTCAGCAACAAACCAACCAGCTTCAATCGCAATCCAAGGTAATGGAATTGAGAATAGCGCCGCTTTAAGTACCCATGGTTTCTGCTCGATCTTCTGACGACATGTTTGAACAAACGCAGCACCGAATACAAACAACATGATAAAGCCACAAGCAACCATTAGACGGAATGACCAAAAT
>NZ_JAKJSW010000178.1:0-8708 GCF_050337375.1 Vibrio makurazakiensis
ACTAACCCTTATATTACTAACCCTTATATTTTTGTAAGATTCCGATACAATTCACCACTCATCTTTCCTGTTTCGCGCACAATATATTGAGCCCCAGTTGTGAACATCGACGTTGTTTTTTTGCTTGAGCAAAACCCTATCCTTCTTATTTTCGTAGTCCTCGCTATTGGCTTAGCCATTGGTAAAATTCGCTTTGGTAGCCTGCAATTAGGTAACTCTATTGGCGTGTTAATTACATCGCTGATCATGGGTCACCTTGGGTTCTCATTTAATGCAGATGCCCTGACGATTGGTTTCATGCTGTTCATCTATTGCGTAGGTATTGAAGCTGGGCCAAACTTCTTCGGTATATTTTTTAGAGACGGCAAACACTACTTAATTCTCAGCCTCGTCGTACTAACCTCTGCAATGGCGTTAACCTATTTTAGTAGTCATTACTTAGGCTTAGATTTTGGCCTGTCAGCAGGGATGATGGCTGGAGCTCTTACTGCAACGCCTATATTAGTAGGTGCTCAGGATGCCCTAAACTCTGGGTTAGCTAACATCCCACGTAACATGGATATTGGCTTAGTCATTGAAAACTTATCCGTTGGCTACGCTATGGCGTACTTGGTTGGCTTAATCAGCATGATCATGTTTGCTCGCCTTTTGCCTAAGCTTCAAAAAGTAAACCTACACGACTCTGCCGAACAAATTGCGCAGGAGCGTGGCCTAGGCGCATCGGGGCAACGTAAAGTCTACTTACCGATCATCCGCGCATACCGCGTTGGTCCAGAGCTAATTCAATGGACAGATGGTAAAAACCTTCGTGAACTGGGTATCTACCGCCAGACAGGCTGCTATATCGAACGAATTCGCCGTAATGGTATTCTTGCCCACCCAGATGGGGATGCAATTCTTCAAGAAGGTGATGAAATCGCGCTAGTGGGTTTCCCAGATAGTCACGCTCGACTAGATCCAAGCTTTAGAAATGGTAAAGAAGTATTTGACCGCAACCTACTCGACTTGCGTATTGTCGAAGAAGAAATCGTGGTTAAGAGTGATAACATCGCGGGTAAACGCCTTTCAGACCTAAACCTTTCAGAATACGGTTGTTTCCTTAATCGCGTGGTGAGAGCTCAGATCGAAATGCCAATGGATTTGAACATTGTTTTGGCTAAAGGTGATGTGCTACAAGTCAGTGGCGAAAAGAGTCGAGTGCATGGCCTTGCTGAGAAAATCGGATTTATCTCGATTCACAGCCAAATGGCAGACTTAATGGCCTTCTGTAGCTTCTTCATTCTTGGTATTTTGTTTGGCTTGATCACCATGACTTTTGGTCAAGTATCTTTCGGCCTAGGTAATGCAGTTGGCCTATTGCTTTCAGGTATTACGTTAGGCTTCTTAAGAGCTAACCACCCCACTTTCGGCTATGTCCCACAGGGCGCACTGAATATGGTTAAAGACTTAGGCTTGATGTTCTTTATGGTCGGGATTGGTTTAAGTGCCGGAGGTAAAATGTTTGAACACCTTACGCAAATAGGCCCTCAAATATTAGGGATAGCATTTGTGGTAAGTGTGGTGCCTGTAATGCTCGCTTACTTTGTAGGTGCATACGTATTGAAGATGAACCGAGCTTTGCTATTTGGAGCTATCATCGGCGCTCGTACTTGTGCCCCAGCAATGGATATTGTGAACGACTATGCTAAGTCAACAATTCCTGCGCTAGGCTATGCTGGTACTTACGCAATAGCCAATATATTGATGACCCTCGCCGGAACCTTCATCATCATTTTGAATTAGTTATAAGGCTTATTTCGGTAAGCCTGACGATTTCTGACGTTACTGGCACACAACACGCCCCCTTACCTACTATTCAATAAGCTTATATTCGATAGACTTACACTCAGAATGGGCTTTTAAAGACAAAAAAAATAGGCGCTCATTGAGCGCCTATTTTGTATTTAACTCGTGTAAACAAATTAGATGTCTGTTACATCAAATTCTACAGCTGGGTTTACGTCAGCTTCGTAATCAACACCTTCAACACCGAAGCCAAACAGCTTCAAGAACTCTTCTTTGTACTCAGCGTAGTCAGTCAGCTCTTTCAAGTTTTCAGTTGTGATTTGAGGCCATAAGTTACGACAATGCTCTTGAATGTCATCACGTAGCTCTAAGTCATCCAGGCGTAGACGGTTAACGTCATCTACTTCTGCAGCACTGCCATCTTCTTTGTATAGACGTTGGCTAAACATGCGGAAGATTTGTTCCATGCAACCTTCGTGAATGCCTTCTTCACGCATTTTCTTGAACACCATTGCGATGTAAAGAGGCATAACAGGGATTGCTGAGCTTGCTTGCGTCACTACAGACTTAAGAACCGCTACGTTTGCTGTTCCGCCAGTTTGGCCAAGCTTCTCATTTAGAGCCGTTGCAGCACGGTCTAAGTCCATCTTAGCTTTACCTAGTGCGCCATCCCAGTAGATAGGCCACGTAAGCTCAGTACCAATGTAGCTGTAAGCAACTGTTTTACAGCCGTCAGCAAGTACACCAGCTTCAGATAGAGCATTGATCCAAAGTTCCCAATCTTCACCGCCCATTACTGTAACAGTGTCTTTGATCTCTTCTTCTGTCGCAGGCTCAACGCTTGCTTCAATGATCGCATCTTTATTCGTATCTACTGCAGTAGATGTGTAAGTTTCACCGATTGGCTTAAGAGAAGAACGAATTACTTCGCCAGTCTCTGGCATTTTACGTACTGGAGAAGCCAGCGAGTAAACAACCATATCGATTTGACCTAGATCTTCTTTGATAAGATCGATAGCTTTTTGCTTAGCTTCGTTAGAGAAAGCATCGCCATTCAAGCTTTTTGAGTAAAGGCCTTCTTCTTTAGCTAGCTTATCGAAAGCTGCAGAGTTGTAGTAACCTGCAGTGCCGGTTTTTTTCTCAGTACCAGCTTTTTCAAAGAAAACACCGATAGTCGAAGCGCCGCCACCAAATGCAGCTGCGATACGAGAAGACAAACCATAGCCACTTGAAGAACCCACAACTAGCACGCGCTTTGGTGCGTTAGCGATTGGGCCTTGAGCTTTGGTGTAAGCAATTTGTTCTTTTACGTTCGCTTCACAACCAACAGGGTGTGTTGTAGTACAGATGAATCCGCGAATTCGAGGTTTGATGATCATATTCAACTTCCTTAAAAAATCCTTCGTAGGATAAGAGTTTCATCCACAAATGGCATCTAATTTCTTCAAAATTGTCGTGATTTTGCAAGTGGTTGGATCACTATTCGCTTTTTTGGTTTCATTCGTTGCACTTTTTAACTCAATATCTCACTTATTATGAATAAACCAAATAACTGAAATTCAATGAAAAGAGAAAGGCACCGATAGTCGGTGCCTTTTTATTTAACCTATAAGGATGAGCTTGAGCGGTTAAGCAACGCTATCCAATTTTGGTTTTAACTCTTTGCGAGTCAAAGTTTCACTAAAGTCATGGCTAAAGTGGTCAACTTGAATTGCTGTGTAGCGTAACTTATCTGCTTCAACAATTTGGTCTACTTCAGCTTGCGTTAGTACGTCAGCTTCAAGTGCTTGCACTAATCTATCAGCTAGTAAGCCCTTTCTCGCCACTTTGCCCTCTTTAACCCCACGCATGAGTTTTCTTTCGAGACCTTTAATCTCATACATAGCAATGAATGCTTTTTCCATAATACCAACGCTATCATCTTCCTCTTTACCTACATAACATAGGTGAGTCAGACGTTCACGGTGCGCCCCTGGAGTCATGATGCTTTCGGCAATCTTCATTGTTAGGTTATCACTTGGTTTTTCGAAATGATTACCTACAGGGAAGATTAGTGCTTTCAACAAGCCACCAACCGCTTTGCTAGGGAAATTACGATAAGCTTCTTGCAGCGACTTAGCGCCATTATGTAAACAGTGTTGAACAGCATAGTGAACGTAATCTAAATCAGCTTGCTGACGGCCTTCATCTTCGTATTTCTTCAAAGCAGCAGACGCCATGTATAGGTAGCTTAAGCCATCGCCTAAACGTGCAGAAATAAGCTCTTTACGTTTAAGTTCACCACCTAGAGTCAACATAGCAAAGTCAGCACTCACCGCTAGTGCACGGCTTAAACGAGTAAGGTCTTTATAATAAACTTGTGTCGGCCCGCTCATATCTGCTTTGATAAAGCGAGAACCTGTTAATGCTGCACCAAACGCACCAAACGTATTTTTCGTTGCGTGTGAGATATGCTTGAATAGAAGTTTGTCGAACGCTTTAGCGCCCTCTTTTTCATCAGGATTAGCCGCAGCTTCCATTTCTTGAAGTACATAAGGGTGACAACGTGTCGCGCCCTGACCGAAAATCATCAAGTTACGAGTCAGAATATTCGCGCCTTCTACAGTAATCGCTACTGGAATACCTAAATACGGCGCTACAAGGTAGTTCATAGGGCCATCTTGAATTGCACGACCTGAGTGAATGTCCATTGAGTCGTTAAGAATAGTACGAGCCATTTCTGTCATGTGGTACTTAGCAATTGCCGTTACAATCCCTGGCTTCTCTTTCATATCAAGAGAAGTCGTCGTTAGAGTACGTGTTGCTTCAAGAAGGTAAGTCAAACCACCGATGCGGCCAAGGCTTTCTGCTACACCTTCAAACTTACCAATGGACATACCGAACTGCTTACGAACATACGCGTATGCACCAGTCGTACGAGCCGTTAGGTGACCCATCGCTGTACCAAGTGCCGGTAGAGAAATACCACGTCCAGCAGACAAACACTCAACAAGCATACGCCAGCCTTTACCAGCAAACTCTTGTCCACCGATCAACCATTCCATTGGAATGAATACATCGTGACCGCGTGTAGGGCCATTCATAAATGCTAAGCCTAGTGGATCATGACGTTCACCGATAACAACACCTTCGTGATCCGCTGGAATAAGTGCACAAGTGATACCAATATCTTCTTTATCGCCAAGTAGCTTATCAGGGTCTTGAAGTTTGAATGCTAGGCCAAGAACCGTTGCCACAGGTGCAAGCGTAATGTAACGCTTGTTCCAGTTAAGACGAATACCTAAGACTTCTTTACCTTCGTGCATGCCGTGGCAAACAGTACCGATATCAGGAATACCACCTGCATCAGAGCCTGCTTCTGGGCCAGTCAGAGCAAAACATGGGATGTCTGTACCATCAGCTAAGCGTGGCAACCAGTAATCTTTTTGGTCTTGAGTACCGTAGTGAGACAGAAGCTCACCTGGGCCTAAAGAGTTTGGAACCATAACTGAAACAGCGGTACTGATACTGCGAGTAGCGATTTTAGTTACAATAGTCGAGTTCGCTAGCGACGAGAAATTACGTCCCCCGTACTCTTTTGAAATGATCAACGAGAAGAAACGCTCTTTACGTAAGAATTCCCATACCTCTGGCGGTAGATCGCGGTCTTCTTTAACGATCTTATGATCATCAAGCATAGCCAGTAACGTTTCTAGTTCATTATCAATGAACGATTGTTCTTCAGTAGTTAATTCTGGCTTTGGATATTTATGTAGCTTGGAAAAATCTGGCGTACCTGAAAATAGTTCACCATCCCACCATACACTCCCTGCTTCCATCGCTTCTTTTTCGGTACTAGAAAGCGGCGGTAAAACTTTTTTAAAGAATTTAAAAGCTGGGTCACTTACCCATTTTTGTCTTAGAGAGCTCATAGTTCAGATCCTTTTGTTCACTATTGGTTGTGACGATTTTGTATTTTTATTGGTATTTTAATTTTAGTTGCTGGCTGACATGCCAGCGGACAAATAAGGGATAAGTAAATCAACGACAGCTTTTGCATCGACTTTTGTCCCGTAATCATTTTCTGCGATTTCAGCTAATGCTTGGCTTGATGCCATAGTGAAAACACATGTCCCTAGAGTGAAGTGAAGCCTCCAGAATAACTGCTCTTGGCTTAATTCAGGGTTGGCTTTTAATACAGACTCAGTAAATAGATTAAGTACGTCGCTATAACGAGTTGTGATAAACCAACGTAAGTGACCTTGAACATCTGTATAACCACGCCCGATCAGCAGCATAAAGCGGCTGGTACCGTTAGGTCTTACATCATTAAGGGAACGCAATGGAGCCCGTAAAGATTCAAATACGTCTTCCATCTTATAATTTTCGTTCAGATTCAAAGTGACTAAGGCATCATGCAGCACTGGCATAAACGCCTCCAGATAGCGATTGATAACCGCTCTAACCAAGGTTTTCTTATCTCCGAAATGATAATTAACAGAAGCCAAATTGACGTTCGCTTTGCTGGTTATCGTTCTCAGCGAAGTGTCATTAAAGCCATGTTCAGCAAACAGGCTTTCTGCTACATCTAAGATCTTTTCCTTGGTGCTACTTCTTGGTGCCATTTTAATCACTCGTATTAAACAACTGTTTGAAATATACGTTCTGAACATTTAATTAACAAGCAATTAACATCACACTTTTGAATATTGGTCGTACCAGTTAACACCTGTACGCTGTAACTCGCTGAATTATCTATATTTCAAAATAAATACGTAAAAAGTTTATTTTTTATGGAACTGATTGGGTAGGTGTGTGTCTCACTTAGTGTAGAGAGCAGGGCTTTTAGAGATTTAACAGGCCGTCAAATCTTGTTTTTATCTGTGTCTCCACACTGCTTTATTCTAATTAACTCCTATGTTTGTATCCGCCCAAACCGATTTGGTTTGGGCTTTTTTTTGTTTGAAATATACCAACCTTACTCAGGGTGGTATTCACGCAATAAAAAAGCCTCCCAAAGGAGGCTCTTTGTTATTTATCTAGTTTCAAATTTAAGCGGCATCATTTTTGATGAGGTCACTCAATATTGCAAGGTCATCTAGAGGATTACTTAGATCAGCAACCACATCTTCTACTACAATGATCTGCCCTTCACTACTTCCATCAATAGGTATGGTCAAAGTTACATCATCACCGTCGACATCAACCCCAATAGAGCCAAGAAGGTCATTAACCTCGGTTAAATCTGTTGGATCGTCGAGTAGATCGTTGAAGTCAATTAGGTCTCCAGACACACCATCGTGTACTTCGAAGTCCTTAATAACAWCAGTACCGCTATCTAATGTAGAATCGAGCCAAGTGAACAAATTCGAGTCATCATTACCTATTAGCAAGTCGTTACCGAGCTGAGCAACAAGGTCTTCGCCATTTTCTGCCGTATGCACATCGTATTGTTCTGAATCCGAAACATCGATAGAGACTGTTTCTGTACTACTTTCAGCACCATTTGAATCAACCACAAGATAATCAAAGGTAACGTCTTCGGTCACTTCTTGGTTACCTGATAAGTATCTTAATTCCCAACTACCGCCCGAGGATGACATTTCCATTTGCACTATAGGGTTATCTGGTGAGGCAAAACTAAAGTCATACAGAATTTGGGAATTACCAGTATGTCCTTCGTCTTTCTGGTATTGCTCGGTATGAGTACTACCGTCCTCTAAGGTGTAAACAACTTCAACATAAACGTTACTGTTAGTGTTAAACGCCCCTCCCATTCCATCAAGACCAAAGGTCACCACATCCAATGGGTTATCAGATAGATCTATGATAAGTGTTTCCTGTTTGTTCATTCCTCGACCATCTGTATCACCAATACCATGGCCTACATGAGATTGTTGTCCCTCATATTGTTTCAAAGGTTTGTTATTGTTATCAGTGATAGAAATACCAATAGTATTACCGTTATCCAGTGTGATTAATCGCTCAGTAGAACTAACCTCCTCTCCCCAATTATAAAAACCATCTACTAAATCAGGCATATCTTCAGGGTCACCGCTATATCCCATTTCGAAAGCAGGACCAGCCCCCGGAACAAAACTAATACTGTCTTGATCAAACAAGGTCTCACCGTCGACGTCTGCTTGAGTAATTTCCCGAGTCAGGCCGTCACTATTGGTAAACAGTAACGTACCAGTATCGGGTAAAGAGGTAATTTTGATATTTAGTGGCAAGCCATCGTGGTCATCTTCATGATCAGAAATATGGTCATCAGCTAGTACATCTGAATCAAACACTATCGGTACTATTAGATTATCTTCCGCGTCAACTGAGAAACTTTCTGCGACTGGTCCATCGTTAGTACCATTTATGGTGATCTTAACGAAGCTTGGTGTGCCATCAATTGAAGTGAGGTAGAAAGTTTCAGTTACACTATCATCAACATTTAAGTAGTCAAAAGCACTGTTGGCTAAGAAGGTCCAATTACCGTCTTCATCCAGATCAAATGTACCAATTGAACCAATAGTATTCACAGCCACAAACTTGTTGTCTTCGTTATCGATATCACTAGAGGTTAGCGTACCATCCGCTTCTAATGGCTCATTAGTTTCACTCATCGACACATCAGCACTACTGACCGTAGCTGCATCATTAGTTCCCTGTATATTAACAACTATTGTTTGAGTAGCGGTTCCATCAAACGACTCGACCTCCAATTCATCAGTCACCAGATCATCAATATTTAATGGATCAGCTAGAGTCTGGTCTAGAAGATAACTCCACACACCTGTAGCAGGGTCGAAACTGAACGTACCATATGTACCGACAAGACTTGGAGGCGTTTTAAATTTCGATTCTCCGTCATCCACATCAGTAACCGTTAATACACCTCCGGCACTCGGATCGCCCACAACCCCAGTTCCCGCTTCAACCACATTTACATC
>NZ_JAKJSW010000034.1:0-34458 GCF_050337375.1 Vibrio makurazakiensis
CCGTTAACTCGGGATCCGTTGAACCTGATCAGGCTAATACCTGCGAAGGGAACAAGAGAAGATATTTAACTAGTCTTCTTCTAGTTATCCTATCATTCGATCATTACTCTATCCTGAGTAATCGATCCCTCTTGTAGCATCAATCCGCCAAGCATTTTTATCCAAATAATTAAAGGCTAATCAGCCAAGGAAAAATGCTATGTCGAGTCGTAAACAAGCAAGACTGGAAGCGAAACAGTTCATAGATTCACTGTCAGTACAGCCGTATCCAAATTCAACTAAAACCTATATTGAAGGTTCTCGCCCTGATATCCAGGTCCCCGTTCGTGAGATTTCACTAGCAGATAGCTTAGTGGGTGGAACGAAAGAAGCACCAATATTTGAACCGAATGAACCTATTCATGTTTATGATACATCAGGCTTCTACACTGATCCTAAGCATGAAATTGACCTTCACGTTGGTCTGCCAAAACTGCGAGAACAGTGGATTGAGGAGCGTAGTGACACTGAGCTATTAGATGATGTTAGCTCTGTTTACACTAAAGAACGCTTAGCGGATGAGACTCTAGATGAGCTTCGCTACGGTAACCTTCCACGTATTCGTCGCGCAAACACTGGTCATTGTGTTACTCAACTTCATTATGCTCGCCAAGGTATTATTACTCCTGAGATGGAATATATCGCTATCCGCGAGAACATGGGCCGCCAAAAGTTTGCAGATGAGCAACTGAACCATCAGCATCCTGGTCATAACTTTGGTGCCAATCTCCCTAAAGAAATTACACCTGAGTTCGTGCGTAAAGAAGTCGCAGAAGGTCGTGCGATCATTCCGTCTAATATTAACCACCCTGAATCAGAACCAATGATTATTGGTCGTAACTTTTTAGTTAAGGTGAACGCCAATATAGGTAACTCTTCAGTAAGCTCTTCTATTGAGGAAGAAGTTGAAAAGCTTGTTTGGTCGACTCGTTGGGGTGGTGATACCGTCATGGACCTTTCTACTGGTCGAAACATTCATGAGACTCGTGAATGGATTCTTCGTAACAGCCCAGTACCGATTGGCACTGTTCCTATGTATCAGGCGCTTGAAAAAGTAAACGGTGTCGCTGAAAACCTGAACTGGGAAGTGATGCGAGATACGTTAATTGAGCAAGCTGAGCAGGGGGTTGATTACTTTACGATTCATGCTGGTTTGTTATTACGTTATGTACCTATGACGGCAAAGCGAGTCACTGGCATCGTATCGCGTGGTGGGTCTATTATCGCTAAGTGGTGTCTTGCTCATCACCAAGAGAGCTTCTTATATACCCACTTCCGTGAAATCTGTGAAATCTGTGCCAAGTACGATGTTGCTCTTTCTTTAGGTGATGGTCTTAGACCTGGTTCAATTGCCGACGCGAACGACGAAGCTCAGTTTGCTGAACTGCGAACACTGGGTGAATTGACTAAAGTCGCTTGGGAATACGATGTTCAGGTGATCATTGAAGGCCCTGGTCATGTACCAATGCACATGATCAAAGAAAATATGGATGAGCAGTTAGAGCATTGTCATGAAGCGCCTTTCTATACACTTGGTCCACTGACTACGGACATCGCACCTGGCTATGATCATATAACCTCAGGCATCGGTGCCGCGATGATTGGTTGGTATGGATGTGCAATGCTGTGTTATGTGACCCCTAAGGAGCATCTAGGCTTGCCTAACAAGGAAGATGTTAAGACAGGTTTGATTACTTACAAGTTAGCAGCCCATGCTGCTGATTTAGCGAAAGGTCACCCTGGCGCGCAAATTCGTGATAATGCCTTATCAAAAGCTCGCTTTGAATTCCGTTGGGAAGACCAATTTAACCTATCTTTAGACCCAGATACAGCACGTTCATTCCATGATGAAACGCTTCCTCAGGAATCTGGGAAAGTTGCTCACTTCTGTTCTATGTGTGGCCCTAAATTCTGTTCAATGAAGATTTCTCAAGAAGTTCGTGAGTATGCGAAAGATTCTAAGCAAGTCGCAGCCGATCAAGCTATTGAAATTAAAATGTTGGATAACCCTTTAGAGGGGATGCGCCAAAAATCTCAAGAGTTCCGTGAAACAGGCTCTGAACTTTACCATCCAGCAGCACATGCAAAAGAAGCTCAGTTAGAGGACTAAGACCGTGAAAGTATTAATCCCATCTCAGTTAATCGAGATCACGGGAGAAGTACAAAACTGTTTATTGGTCGCTCAGCAACAAGGCTTCGAGATCAAAAACATTGAGTTGGGCGTAAGCCCAACTCAGTACTTTTCTATTATTGATGATAACCAGTCAATGACTGTTGGTTATCATCAATCGACATCGACCATAGGTTTAAGTAACGCGGATATCAGTGTTGATTATCTGTCAAAACAGACCTGTGATGACGTAGCGAACCGTCTTTCTTTATCACCTGAAACTATTTTTATTGGCGTTGAAAGCCAAGGCAGCCAAGTGGACATTTGGTCTCACCTTGGTTCAAACCGTGCGCTTGAAGTAAGTGCTATGTTTGCCAAAGACTTAGACCCTTCTCGTCATATGGCGTGGCTATTGACTAGTCTTGCATTGGACTTTCCGTTAGAAGATGCGCTAGTACTCGCTCGTGCAGCTTGTAGTGTTTCACGTGAAACATGGCCTAGTAATTTTAGTGTCTTTCCTACCCCGATCCTTGAGAACCCAAGTCTATCTATTCAAGTGGGATGGACGATTGATGGCAAAGCGATAGCTTTTCCCAAAATGTCTAAACCAACTCTAGGGCTATATCCGGTTGTTGATAGCGTTGACTGGATTGAGAAACTTCTAAAGCTTGGAGTTAAAACCACTCAGCTTCGAATCAAAGACTCGAAGAAAACCGACTTAGAAGAGCAGATAGAACGCTCTATTCGCCTTGGTGAAGAGTACGGTGGTCAGGTCTTTATCAATGACTATTGGCAACTAGCCATTAAGCATGGGGCTTATGGCGTTCACTTAGGGCAAGAGGACATTGAAGAGTCGAACCTGACCGCTTTGAGTAACGCTGACATCAAGTTGGGGTTATCAACACATGGTTACTATGAATTACTGCGTATTGTGCAGATAGAACCAAGCTATATAGCACTGGGTCATATATTTCCGACCACAACTAAAGATATGCCTTCTAAGCCTCAAGGGTTGGTGAGGCTAGCGCTTTATCAAAGACTAATTGATACCATTCCTTATAGTCAAACAGATATGGGTTATCCAACGGTGGCTATTGGTGGCATCGACCAATCTACCGCTCCTTTAGTGTGGGAGTGCGGCGTCTCAAGTTTAGCGGTAGTGAGAGCGATTACTTTATCTAATTCACCTAAACGTGTGATTGGCGAGTTTGAGAAAATCATGTCAAGGCCTCAAAGCGTAGCTGCTACGAAGATTGAGTTAGGGCTAGAACATGCTTGATGATAAATCCTTTCTTCGTTATCAACGACAAATTGGTTTACCTGAAGTTGGAGAGAAAGGTCAACAGGCCTTATTAAACGCTCATGTGCTGATGATCGGTTGTGGTGGCTTGGGTAGTGCTGCTGCACTTTACTTAGCTTCAGCTGGAATTGGCCGTCTTGTAGTTGTCGATGATGACACTGTTGATTCGAGTAACCTACAGAGACAAGTAGTATATCGAGAGTCTGATATTGATTCCCCAAAAGTAAGCGCCATAGCGAATCAGCTATCTGCAATTAATGGCGATTGTCAGGTAAGGCAAATACCGCATCGTTTGAGTAATGCTCAATTGGATCTAGAGGTAATGCTTGCAGACGTAGTACTAGATTGCAGTGACAACTTTTCAACGCGACAACAGGTTAATGCCGCGTGTCATAAACAAGCGACACCACTTCTTTCTGCTTCTGCTATTGGATGGCAAGGGCAGTTTATGGTTCTCGATTTTCCAAATCAGAATAATTGTTATCGTTGTGTTTATCCATTTGATCAGTCTACAGCTGCGACTAAATGTAGCGATGCTGGTGTTGTAGGGCCCGTCGTTGGAACGATGGGAAACATGCAAGCATTAGCCGCGATTCAAAAATTGGCTACAGGAAAGTTTTCTACATCTACTGAGCTACTAAAAATCTTCGATGGAAAGACCTTGAATTGGATGAACCTGACCATGGTTCAGGATCCGAGTTGCAGTGTATGTGGTGGCGATAATTCTAACCTATCTCAAGAACAGATTAAGGAAAGGGCCGAATGAGCTCCTTAACAATTAAAATTAATGAACAAACAGAAACGGTTTCGGCTGGTTCAAGTTTGGCTGACATTATTTCTTTTTTATCACTACCTGAATTAGGTTGTGTGTTTGCTATTAACAACGTGGTTGTTCCTCGTAGTGCCTGGGAACAAACAGCGGTCAACGATGGTGATTCCATTTCATTATTTCAAGCTATTGCAGGGGGCTAATCATGCTAACTATTGCTGATAAAACATTTGAATCTCGACTTTTTACTGGTACGGGTAAGTTCGCAAATAAACATTTAATGTCAGAATCTATCAAGGTGTCTGGCTCTCAACTTGCAACGATGGCGCTTAAACGTGTCGATATTCACTCTGCTCAAGACGATATATTACAGCCCATTATTGAAGCGGGAGTTAGTTTGTTACCCAATACGTCAGGCGCAAAAAACGCAAAGGATGCGGTATTTGCTGCTCACTTAGCTCGTGAAGCGCTGGGTACTAACTGGCTTAAACTTGAAATACACCCAGATCCAAAATACTTGATGCCAGATCCGATCGAGACTTTGAAAGCTGCGGAACAATTAGTAAAAGATGGTTTCGTCGTGTTGCCATATTGTCACGCTGACCCTGTGCTTTGTAAGCGACTCGAAGAAGTTGGCTGTGCCGCTGTAATGCCGCTGGGTGCGCCTATAGGTTCTAACAAGGGTCTCGCATCTATAGACTTCCTAGAAATCATTATCGATCAGGCAAATGTACCGGTTGTTGTTGATGCTGGTATAGGCGCTCCTTCACATGCAGCGCTTGCAATGGAAATGGGCGCAGATGCGGTTTTAGTTAATACCGCGATCGCAGCGTCACCGAACCCTATCGCAATGGCAAGCGCATTCAAAATGGCGGTTGAATCAGGTCGATTGGCGTATGAGTCAGGTCTAGCTGGTCAGGTGTCTCATGCAGTCGCGTCAAGCCCGCTTACATCCTTTTTAGATGTTTAGGAGTGAGCATGAGCTTTGTTCAAGAGTTTAGTCGTCTGAATTGGGATGACATTAAGCTATCGATTTACAGTAAAACGGCGAAGGATGTAGAGCGAGCGCTAACCAAACCAAAACGTGATTTGGAAGATTTCAAAGCGCTGATCTCTCCAGCTGCAGAACCTTACTTAGAGCAGATGGCACAACAGTCTTTGGCACTAACGAGGCAAAGATTTGGAAATACAATCTCGTTGTATATCCCACTGTATCTTTCAAATTTATGCGCTAATGCGTGTACGTATTGCGGCTTCTCAATGGAGAACCGAATTAAAAGACGTACTCTCGATGAACAAGAAATTTCAGCAGAAGTCGCGGCTATCAAGAAAATGAAGTTTGATAGCGTTTTGCTTGTAACAGGTGAGCATGAAACAAAAGTAGGGATGAAGTATTTTCGTCAAGCATTACCCATTATCAAAGAGCAATTCAATTACCTTGCTATGGAAGTTCAGCCTCTTGATCAAGATGAATATGCTGAACTAAAAACGCTAGGGTTAGATGCTGTAATGGTTTATCAAGAAACCTACCACCCAAGCACCTATGCTGAACACCATTTAAGAGGCAATAAAACGGATTTCGAGTATCGATTGGAAACGCCTGATCGTTTGGCAAAAGCGGGAATAGATAAGATTGGAATTGGTGCTCTTATTGGATTAGAAGAGTGGCGAACTGATTGCTTTTATGTCGCAGCACATTTGGACTATTTGGAACGTAAGTATTGGCAGACTCGTTATTCTATTTCCTTTCCGAGGTTACGACCTTGTGAGGGTGGACTGCAGCCTAAATCAATCATGTCTGATAAGCAGTTGGTGCAATTGATTTGTGCTTATCGTTTATTGAACCCTGAGGTTGAGTTGTCTCTTTCTACCCGAGAGTCTGCGACGTTCCGAGATAACGTATTGCCTTTGGGTGTAACAAGCATGTCTGCTGCCTCGAAAACTCAACCTGGTGGTTATGCTCTTGAAGAGCAGGAACTCGAGCAGTTTGAAATTAGTGATGAAAGAAGTGCGGCTAGTATCGAGTCTATGATTCGTCAGCGCGGTTTTGATCCAGTATGGAAGGACTGGCATAACGGTTATTCGGGGTAAGTTTCTGGTTAAGGCAACTTGTCATCATGATATGTTTCACGTGAAACAGTCGTGACTTTGAATCCCGCTAAACAAAAAGGCTACCGTATTGGTAGCCTTTTTATTCGCTATTACTATGAATGACTCAACGGTTCAGTTGATTTTTGTAACCACTCTAGTGCTTCGCCTTTAACAAGCGGGCTCACATCATTCCATACTTTTTGATGGTATTCGTTTAACCAWGCTAGTTCTGGGCGGGTAAGCATATCAACGTTAATGTTGCGCTTATCGATCGGGCAACGTGTTAGTGACTCGAAAGTAAGTACAGAGAAGTCACCGCTTGTTGGGAGTTCAACGACWAGCTCAAGGTTTTCAATACGGATGCCAAATTCATCGGCACGGTAATAGCCTGGCTCATTTGAAAGCACCATACCTTCAACAAGTGGTACATCGATAATCTTCTTGGAAATACTTTGCGGCCCTTCATGAACACTGAGGAAGTGACCAACACCGTGACCAGTGCCGTGGTCATAATCATAACCTTCTGCCCATAGGTGCTGACGAGCAAGAATATCCAGTTGGAAACCTCGAGTTCCTTTAGGGAATCGAGCACGGGTAATACCAATATGCCCCTTAAGCGCCAATGTGAACTGTTTAATCATCTCATCCGTTGGTTGGCCAATCGCGATAGTACGTGTGATATCTGTTGTGCCATCTAGGTACTGACCACCAGAATCGACAAGGTAAAGTGTATTCAGTTCAAGCTTACCTGGCTCTGGTTGGTTTTCATGGTTGTAGTGACACATCGCTGCATTACCGCCAGCGGCAGAAATAGTATCAAAACTAAGGTCAACCAAAGTAGGGTCTTGCTCTCTGAATGATTGTACTTTGTCTGCCAATATTGCTTCGTTGTGAAGTTTTCCTTGTGCGACCTCTGCATCTAGCCAAGACAGGAAGTTCACCATCGCTGCGCCATCACGAACGTGACATGCTTTCATACCAGAAATTTCAACATCGTTTTTCGAAGCTTTTGGCATAAGGCATGGATCAGCAGACTCAATGATTTCAGCGCCTGCATTTTGTAGAACGAGTGTATACCAAGCGTTGCTTGTGCCTGAATCTACGGTTACTCGTTTACCCGTCAGTTCCTTTAATACGGACTCAAGTTCTGATGGGTGGCGAACGGTAATGCCTTGGCCGACATGTTCTGAAAACTCAGCAGGAATACGGCTAGGATCTAAAAAGAATTCGACAGATTGGTCTGCATGAATAATTGCGTTCGATAACACAACTGGTAGTCGAGAAACATCTAGGCCGCGAATGTTCAGTAACCAACAGATCGAATCTAATTCTGTTAGTACTGCAGCATCAGCATCTTTCGCTTTGAGTAGCTCTGCGATTTTGCTGCGCTTACTTGAACAAGATTGACCAACAGATTCTGTTGCCATTAGGCGAACATCAGATACGATTGGTGCAGGGCGATCAGACCAAAGTTCGTCAATTGGGTTTGTCGATAAGGTTTTCAGCTCCAATTTATTCGCAAGTTTAGCTTGAGCACCTTTCAACCATGCCGCTGTGTGCATGCGTGGGTCGAAAGCCACTGTTGAACCTTGTGGAAGAGATTGAATTAACCAATCTAATGACGGTTCTTCAATTAGATGACGATATTCGAATACTTCACCTGGCACTTGCTTGCGTACTTGAACTGTGTAGCGGCCATCAACAAAAATAGCTGCCGTTGCTTGTGTAATAACAGCCGCACCTGCAGAACCAGTAAAACCAGTTAACCAATGAAGACGTTCATTGTGTGCAGGGACGTATTCGCCCAAGTACTCATCTTCATGTGGAATGATAACAGCATTTAGGTTGTTGACTTCAAGCCAAGCTCGAACGGCCGTTACGCGTTCAGCAGTGATATTGTGCATCTGTGTTTATCCTTATTGTTAGACGTCCTTGTTACACTCACAACACGTGATGTTGTGAAGGGACTTATGTAGGTGATTAAGCTATCGCTTTTGCTCGTTTGCTGCAAACGCTGTACGCCATTTTTATCTAAGGTGCAGGGTTTTTTCTTTGATGATATCCCGAAGCCAAGTAAGAGCTGGGTCATTCTCTCTGTCACGATGCCAAAAAAGAGTGTATGCCATTGGTGGGAATTCCATAGGCAATGGAACAACAACGAGATCGAGTTGTTTCGCGACAAGATAGGTAAAATGACTAGGGGCGGTAAACACAAAGTCGGTATAGGTGCATAGGCTTGCTGCGCTGTTAAAGTCGGGTACCGATATCGCTATATCACGTTGGTGTCCCATGTCCGCCAATTTGTAATCGAGTAACCATCGGTCATTCCCATCACAACGTACTTGCACGTGACGCTGAGCCAAATATGTTTCTAAATCCCACTTACCACTCAGCGCTGGATGATTGCGTCTCAAGACACACATCTGTGCATCACGATAGATCTCTTGCTCGCAAATATCATCGGGCGGAAGCATCGTTAGACGTGCATCATTGATGTCTATGTCTTTGCCGGTTAAGCCAATATCTAACTCACCAAGTTGAAGCTTTTTGAACGTCTGCTCTGTCCAAGCATGAGTGTTGATATTGACCTTCGGAGCTTGTCTAAAAATAGCGGGTAAGAAGTGGGGAAGTATTAAAGGGTAAACGCTCTCTACAGCGGCAATATGGAAACTGTGGTCACTGTTGTTGGGAATAAAGGCTTCAGGTTGAGTAAGAACTTCGAGGTGATTGATTAATACCTCAAGCTTAGGTTTAAGGAATAGTGCTTTAGGGGTTGGCCTAAGCCCATGAGCATTTCGTATAAATAATGGGTCATCAAATTGCTCTCTTAATTTTGCTAGAGATTTGCTGACAGCAGATTGGCTTAAACAAAGCCGGTGGGCCGTTCGTGTGACACTGAGCTCTTCAAGCAGTACTTGTAAACAAACCAATAGATTTAGATCTATTCTGGCCAACTTTTCTAGATTCATAGTACTTTTCCAAAATGGAATAATGGTAATGAGTATATGCCATTTTCATTCATATCTGTATGCCAGTATGATTGCGCCACATTCACCAAATAAGGAACATCTTGTGCCTGCCACTATGACCAATTCAAACAGTAAATTTCAGGTGGCTCTACTCGCTATGCTGGTTTTGTTTAGCCCGCTTGCGATTGATATCTATCTTCCGGCATTACCTCAGATATCAACAGCGTTTCACGTGGAACACGCTTTAGCACAAGATACAATTACATGGTTTCTGTTTGCTATGGGCGTCGGTCAGCTCTTTGCTGGACCCTTGGCAGATAAACTAGGACGTCGAACCGTTGCATTAGGGGGGATCCTCATCTATGGCGTGAGTGCTTGCTTGGCGTGGGCAGCTCAGTCAATTGAATGGATGTTGATCGCTCGGTTGCTGCAAGGCTTAGGAGCTTGTGCGACTTCTGTAGCTGCTTTTGCAACGGTTCGCGATATCTTCGGCCCTGAAAAAAGCGGCAAGATGATCAGCTACTTGAATGGCGCAATCTGTTTCATCCCTGCATTAGCGCCAATTCTTGGTAGCTGGCTGACTCAGCAGTTTGGTTGGAGAAGCAATTTTAGCTTCATGGCCGGTTTTTCTGTCGTTGTTGGACTGTTGATGTTGGTGTTCATGAAAGAGTCCAACCCAGCGACAGAGAAGCAAGCTGTGTTTAAGTTTGAACGATACTGGTCTGTAATTAGTACGCCTTCATTCTTGTTTCACGCTTCACTTTGTATGATGGCGATGGCGGTAATTCTTGCCTATGTGACTTCGGCTCCTGTCGTGCTGATGGAAAACCTTGGCTTAACTATGAACGAGTTTACGTACTGGTTTGGCTTGAATGCACTGATCAATATTATTGCCGCGTTTACCGCGCCTAAGTTCATGGATAAGTTTGGTACACATAAAGCATTGGTTATCGGGGTTGCAACCTTAGGTTTGGCTGGCGTTGTAATGTTCTTACTGGCGAGTCAGCAAACCGCGTTCGCGTTTATGCTACCAATATTTATGTCGTCAGTTGGCTTTGCGTGGATTCTTGGTGCGGCTGCGGGTAAAGCGTTAGAACCATTTGGTGACCGTGCCGGTACTGCAGCTGCGTTATTGGGTTTATTCCAAATGAGTGGTTCAGGTTTACTTGTTGGTACTATGCAGCGTTTGGGGCTAGAGCCACAGCATATGATAGCGCTTCAAATGTGGATTATTGTCCCTGCGTTATTCATTCTTTTTGCTAAGGTTGGCCGAACTTGGCATGGAGTGGCGGCTAGATCGTAATTGAAGCGTAAATATTCGAAAAGACGGTTTGCCAACCTGTTAAACAAGTGTATATTTGTCGCTCATACAATTGTTGATTTTCGCAACGGAATAATACTGTAATGTCATTAACTACCTATGAAATGGCTCGCGTCTTAGAGCAAATGGAAGATGCACCAGAAAAGGTTATGTTTGGTAAACTGCTTAGTGAATTAGGCAACCAAAGTGAAGAGCGAATTCGCAGCGCTGCAAAGCAGGTGCCGCTCGAAACATTACGCGATATTATTTATCAGTTTCAGCAAGTTGTTGAATCTCGTAAAGGCGAGCAAGTACAACAGCTCGCAAAAGAATTGCTAGCACAAGGTATCTCTGCCGAAGAGCTACAAGAGTTCTTAAATAAGTAACCGCTTAGTTTCTACAAAAAAACCACTCGAATGAGTGGTTTTTTGTGCCTGTACATACTGATGTGGTCGTTGTAGATAGGACTTTAATCAGTCTGAAAGCTTAGATTTTATCAGCTTGTCTACAGAGAAAGGTCCCGCTCCCCATACCACAACAATCAAAATCATTAATCCCCATAATTGGTGATCGTAGTAGCCTTGCTCCCAAAGTACTGGATAGGAAGCCACAGCGATAATGTTGAAGACGAATAGAACCGCTGCCATCGGGCGAGTTAAAAGACCTAACCCTAGAAATATCGGTAAGATGAGTTCTGCCGCTGTACCCATATAGGCTGCCAGTTCCCACGGCAATAAGGGAACTTGGTACTCAAGTTCAAACAAATATAGCGTGCTATCCCAAGAGGCTATCTTCACTAACCCAGAGTTAAAGAAAATCCACGCAACCCAAAGCCGACAAAATAAAAGCAGCATGGGTATAAACAACGTTTGAGCTTGCTTGACGATATTGTCGTAAGTAATGATGAGTGAGTTAATACCGTTAGTGTTCATTTTATCCTCCTTGTCATTTCTAGATAGAAAAGCCTGCGATTAAATCTAACTCAATGAGCGTGTTTAAATGAGCAAGTTGCTCGGGGGCTATTTGTTCTAATGCTTGCTGCTTCGCAATACAAAGAAGGAGTGAGTAGCAATCATCACTCAATACCTTCCGCTCGATTGACCCGCCTAACAAATGGTGAATAAACCCCGATTCCGCGTTGTTGATGTCTAAGTTATCGAGCTGGTTTAATTCAATGGCTTGCTGTAATGAAAATAAGGAATATTTAGAGCTGAATAGAATCACGTTACTTTTCAAACATAACGTTATCGAAGCTTGCTGTGCTTCGGGCACTTCACCAATTGAAGAAAGCGGTAACAGATCTTCTGGTTGTTTTGTTGCCAATTGGGAGTGTGAAGCATCACAACACCACTCAAATTGAATGGCGTCTTTAATATAAGGGGCTGCGTTTATTACTTCAGGGAAATGAGCGACGGTTTCTTCAAAAAGCACACCGTAAGTGGAGATATCACAGGATGTTGGGGGAGACAACAAAGCGTGCTTACGAGCAAGTTGTTCAAAGCATTCTTCACCGACTAGCGCTTCAGTCATTGGGTATGTGGCTTTAAGTACTTCGACCAAGCTGATGATAAAATTATTACGATAAATTTGGATACGTTGCTCTGAAGTAAAGTGGTCGCTGATCACATCGCACTTAGAGCCATCACTTAAATAACGTAATGCGATCCCAAATTCATTCTGAATATCTGCAAGGGAGGGCGTCATGATACTTTTCTCCCGGATATATCTATACCCAATAACTTTTGGCTAGCTTTGTTTGCTTCATTTAGCAGTATTGCTGGTTCCGGAATATCAAGATCCCACTCAATGAGAGTTGGGCGCTCTCCATGTTGAGCTATCCACGTATCAAACAGTTGCCACACTTCATCACTAACGGGTTTACTATGGGTATCAATCCAAATCTCTCCTTGCTCTAGCTGTTTTACTGTAAAGCCTGCCAGGTGGATTTCATCTACCTTATCTGCAGGAATGCCTTCTAAATATTGTTGAGCAGTAAAACCATGATTAAAGGCGGATACATGGACATTATTGAGATCGAGCAGTAACCGACACTCAGTTCGCTTCTGAACTTCAGTTAAAAACTCCCATTCACTGATTGTTGAATGTTTGAATTTCAAATAGCTTGATGGGTTTTCAATAAGAATAGGGCGTTTAAGATGTTCTTGTACGCTAATGACATTACGACAGAATACGTCCAGGGCTTCTTCTGTATAAGGCAATGGAAGTAAGTCATTAAAATAATGGCCGCCTGTCTGGCTCCAACTTAAGTGGTCAGAAATCAAAAAAGGTTCAATTTCGTCAGTGAGCTGTTTCAATTGATTTAGATGAGCTTGATTTACTTTTTCAACGGAACCAAGTGAGAGACCTATGCCATGACAGCTAATTTGGTATTTTTCGCGAATGGTATGTAACTGACGGCGTTCTGGAGAGTTAGGGCGGAAATAATTTTCACTATGGATCTCTAACCAGGTCAGTTGAGGTGACTCTCGGCTAAAGTAATCAAGGTGTGGAGTTCGTAGTCCTACTCCGACTTTGTTATGAAGAGGTAGTGGGTTCATACGATGCTCCTATGTGGTCATAAAGATAGGTGAGCCTTATTGGAGAGGCTCACCCCAACTTTTCCGTTATCAGGCGATTATGAAGACTGAGTATTACCACCTGCAAGCTTGCCACACAGGCCTTTAGGAACGACAACAAATGCATCGGTTTGGTTATCTTCTTTTGCAGTACCAGCACAAGAGCTTGTTTTCGTCGCACAGTCATTTTTTCCCGCTTTAGCGACGCCGTAGCATTTTTCTTTGCCGGCAGCTTCCGCTGGTGCAGAAGTAAGAACAGTCCCACCGAAGGCGATTAGGCTAGTGATAGCAGCAGTTACAGCAAGATTAGATTTTTTCATCGTCATTTCCTCTCGACATTATTTTTATACTTAGTGAACAAGTTAATTAATTGTTAAATATCAACTTGCTTATAAAAAAGGATAGGTAAACGCCTTCAAAAATTTCATTATTTTTCTGAAATTTATATATTTATGTTAGAGGTTGATGGTAAGTGGTTGATAATGTTGGCTTTAAATCTAAGATTTTTTGTGGCTATTAATCTCAACTGATGTGGCTGTTTAGGTTATAATCAACTTTTATGTATAAATACCCAGTAGTGAGCATTCCATGATCGATCCTTCGCTTTTACTCGATGGCCTCAATGATAAACAACGAGAAGCAGTTGCAGCTCCGTTAAGTAACCTTTTGATCTTAGCAGGTGCTGGTAGTGGTAAAACGCGAGTGTTGGTCCACCGAATAGCGTGGTTACAAACCGTAGAGCAGGCATCACCGTTCTCTATCATGTCAGTGACTTTCACCAATAAAGCGGCAGCAGAGATGCGTGGTCGTATCGATGAGTTGATGATGGGCAACTCGTCAGGAATGTGGAACGGTACTTTCCATGGTATTTGTCACCGTATCTTGCGTGCTCACTACCTAGATGCAAAATTACCTGAAGATTTCCAGATTATTGATTCAGACGATCAAATTCGTTTACTCCGCCGATTGATCAAAGCTCAGAATCTTGATGAGAAGCAGTGGCCTGCAAAACAGGCGTCGTGGTGGATTAATGGCAAGAAAGATGAAGGGTTACGTCCAAACCACATTGATGCTTATCACGATCCTGTTACTCAAACGTGGCTGAAGATTTATTCTGCCTATCAAGAGGCATGTGATCGTGCTGGCTTGGTCGACTTTGCGGAAATCTTGCTTAGAACTCATGAATTGCTGCGTGATAAGAAGCACATTCGTGAGCATTACCAAGCTCGCTTCAAACATATCTTGGTCGACGAATTTCAAGATACCAACAACATTCAATATGCTTGGCTGAGAATGATGGCGGGACCAGACTGTAACGTCATGATTGTAGGTGATGATGATCAGTCAATATACGGCTGGCGTGGTGCTAAGATTGAAAACATTCAAAAGTTTCTAGATGAATTTCCTGGTGCTTCGACTGTTCGTCTTGAACAGAATTACCGTTCGACTAAAACCATCCTGCAAGCATCTAACGAACTTATCTCGAATAATACAGAGCGTATGGGTAAAGAGCTGTGGACTGATGGTAACGATGGCGAGCCTATCTCAGTGTATTCTGCTTATAACGAGTTAGATGAAGCACGTTTCACGGTAAGTAAAATCAAAGAGTGGCAGGAAAAAGGTGGAGCGTTAGAAGATACCGCGATGCTTTATCGTAATAATGCCCAGTCTCGTGTTTTGGAAGAAGCCCTTATTCAAGGGGGATTGCCATATCGTATATACGGCGGCATGAGATTCTTCGAACGTCAGGAAATCAGAGATGCCTTGAGTTACATGCGCTTAATGGGCAACCGTAACGATGATGCTGCTTTTGAACGTGTGGTAAACACACCAACGCGTGGCTTGGGTGATAAGACATTAGAAACGATTCGTTTCGCTGCTCGTGACCGCGGTGCAACGATGTGGCAAGCAAGTGTGGCGTTGTTAGAAGAGCAAGTTTTAGCAGGTCGTGCTGCAGGTGCCTTGAGCCGCTTCATTGAGCTGGTTAATGCACTTGAAGATGACACTCTAGAATTACCGCTACATGAACAAACTGACCACGTGATCAAATCATCTGGCTTGTTTGCGATGTATGAGCAAGAGAAAGGCGAAAAGTCTAAAGCTCGTATTGAGAACTTGGAAGAATTGGTAACGGCAACGCGCCAGTTCGAGAAACCTGAAGAAGCGGATGAGATGAGTATGCTGACGGCATTCTTAACTCACGCGGCACTAGAAGCGGGTGAAGGGCAGGCTGATGAGTTTGATGATGCCGTTCAGTTGATGACTTTACACAGTGCGAAAGGCCTAGAGTTCCCAATGGTATTCATGGTGGGTGTGGAAGAAGGCATGTTCCCAAGCCAAATGTCTGCAGAAGAAGCTGGGCGTTTAGAGGAAGAGCGTCGCTTGTGTTATGTAGGCATGACTCGTGCGATGGAAAAGCTTTACATCACTTACGCGGRAATGCGTCGTCTGTATGGTCAAGATAAGTACCACAAGCCGTCACGCTTCATTCGTGAACTGCCTGAAACGTGTCTAGATGAAGTCCGCATGAAGGCGCAGGTAAGCCGACCAGCAAGTAGTGGTCGCTTTAGCTCTACGGCAGTTAAAGAGAACTTTAATGAAACCGGTTTTAGCTTGGGCTCTCGTGTTAAGCACCCTAAGTTCGGTGAAGGTACTATCATTAACTTCGAAGGAAGTGGCCCTCAGAGCCGAGTTCAAGTAGCATTTAATGGTGAAGGGATCAAGTGGTTAGTGACCGCTTATGCTCGCTTAGAACAGCTTTAACTATCAGGTTTCTATTGAGATATAAAAAAGAGCAGCGAATCGCTGCTCTTTTTATTGCTCGCTTATTGGGGCGAACTAAAAACATTTCTGTATAGAAAGCTTTCTACAATGCAGCAAGTGCCGCTGCGTAGTTTGGCTCTTCAGTGATCTCAGCAACTAATTCGCTGTGTGTCACTAGGCCTTCTTCGTTGATACAAACAACTGCGCGAGTTGTTAGGCCAGCAAGAGCACCTTCTGGAATCTCTACGCCGTAGCTTGCTGCGAATGCTGGTGAACGGAAAGTCGAAGCGTGTTGAACACCTTCAATACCTTCTACTTCACAGAAGCGACCTGCAGCAAAAGGAAGATCAGCAGATACACAAACTACAACTGTATTTTCTAGCTGTGCAGCTTTTTCATTGAAAGTACGTACACTTTGAGCGCATGTTGGTGTGTCGATGCTTGGGAAAATGTTCAGTACAACTTTTTTACCTTTCAGAGAAGCCAGAGTTAGCTCTGAAAGATCGCCAGTTGTAAGTGAAAACTCAGGAGCTTGGCTGCCGGCTTGAGGAGTTGAGCCGTTGATTTGTACAGGGTTACCTTGAAACGTTACAGTAGACATATAAAACCTATTTAACTTATTTAGAATATTTATGGGTTGGTGTTCTATTTAATACTTGCATGAAATAGCCCCACTTGTAAATAGATTGTTTGTTTTTGATACATTATCGTTTCATTTGGTTTTACAGATAAGTTTTATGAAGAGATAAAGAAAAACCCCGAGAGCTTGCGCTCATCGGGGTCTGTAGTCTTACTCGCAGCAATCCGGCTACTAAGTGTGCTCCATGCATCAAATCCATGATAGTGTGCTGTTATCCTTCAGCGTATTCCTTTCGTCGCCTTCCTAGCGGTGTCCTTGATCTTATCCTGATCTGCCAACAATCCTCGTTAGCGCGCGTCACTTGTTCCTTGAGCGGTGTCCTTTACATCATCCTGATGTTTAGTCCTTTCCTCGTCCAGAGGTGTCCATTGTCTTTCCTTAGTAGCAACCATCCTAGTTACTATTGCGTCCATTCAATGTCCATTTCGCTATCCATGCCGATTATTCATCCTGAGTAATCGAATCTTCATCCTGAAGATAACCAAGTCCTTGGCGTTTCCTGTTCCGTGTCAGCATCCTTCCGACACCATTAATATTAGCGATCTCCAATTTATCAGCAATGGCACCTAGGTGAATTATCTCGGTGACTTCTTGCTTGTAAAATATACGTTTCCTTTTGTTTCAATTAGTTAGGGTTGGTTGTTGTTAGTTCTCTTAGCTAAATATCGATATTCACTCACTGACTTGTGAGAGATCTCGCACAAGCTAATGAGTGAAAAGGGATACATATTCGCTATTGCCCAATGGCTACGCCTTCACGGCGAGGGTCAGCAGCCCCTTCTAGGCCATCTTTTGTTATGCGAATTGCGTGTAATCCAGAGTTAAGATCGCGGATGTTCACCTCGAATCCCATTTTTTCAAGCTCAGGTTTAAAGCTCTCTGCCGATGTTCCTTTTTCGATATCCAATGTGCCGAATCGGTTTAGGAAATGTGGTTGGTTGATGGCTTGTTGAATATCCATGTCCCATTGGGTGTGAGCAATGATCGCTTGTGCGACATAACCTATGATGCGGCTGCCACCCGGAGAGCCAATCGCCATGTAAGGTTTTTCGTCTTGCATGATAATGGTTGGTGCCATCGAAGAGCGTGGACGTTTGCCTGGTTCAAGTCGGTTAGCGATAGGCTTGCCATTGTTGTGGGTCTTGAATGAGAAGTCTGTCAGTTCGTTGTTAAGTAGGAAGCCTCTCACCATTAAACGGGAGCCGAATGCATTCTCAATGGTGGTAGTCATCGATACTACATTTCCATCAGCATCAACAATGTTGAAGTGGCTGGTGGAAGGAAGCTCAATCGAAATGTCCTGACTTCTTTGCATCGCATGATCCCATGGTGGGGTTCCGGATGGTGCGCTCTCTAAAGCTTTACCTGCAGTAATTAATTGTGAGCGTTCTTGTAAATAGTCAGTATTTACTAACCCTTGCGTCGGCATTGGTACGTAATCTTGGTCTGCCATATACATTCCACGGTCAGCAAAGGCTAAACGTGAAGCGTCTGCTAACACTTGCCATGATTTAGCGTTGTCGGGCCCCCAAGATTTAAGATCAAACTGTTCTGTCATTGCTAAGATTTGACCAACCGTGAGGGCGCCAGAACTTGGCGGTCCCATGCCACAAACTTGGTAGCTCTCATAAGCGGAACAAACGGGTTCACGCTGCTTGATTGAATAAGCATCAAAGTCTTTTTGAGCTAAAACGCCGGGGTTACCTTTCGCGGTTTGTACTGTGTTGATAATGTCAGCGGTAATCTCACCTTGGTAGAACGCTTTAGCACCATCTTTTGAGATCGCTTCTAACGTAGCTGCGTATTGTGGGTTTTTAAGTCGAGTTCCTGATGTTTTCGGGCTGCCATCGGCATTAAAGAAGTATGCTTTAGTAGCTGCAAACCGGCTTAGTCGTTGTTGGTCGTTTTCAATCAAGGTGGCTAAACGCGGACTGATGGTAAAACCTTCTTCGGCTAGTTGAGCAATTGGCTTGATCAGTGATGCCCACTCTAACTTGCCGTATTTCTGGTGAGTGTCCCACAACAATTGCACCGTACCTGGTGTCGCAACTGAGCGACCGCCAACAACGGCATCATAAAACTTAAGCGGTTGGCCGTTTTCGTCCTGGAATAGACGTGGTGTGGCATCAAGTGGTGCAGTTTCACGACCATCGTAGGTTTTGAGTTGCTTGTCCTTGCCATCAAAATAAACAAGGAACGCACCACCACCAATACCTGATGACTGAGGCTCCACCAAACCAAGCATAAGTTGTACAGCAACCATGGCATCAATCGCATTACCACCACGAGCAAGCACATCAGCACCAGCCTGTGTTGCTAATGGGTTGGCTGCGGTGACCATCCAGTCATTGGCTTTAACGAGTTGCTTGGTTTCTAAACCACTACTTTGTTCGGGTGCGACGGAATCGGCAGCTTGATTTGCCCAACTGACGTGAGAGGCAAAAAGTAGGGTAGAAGTGGCGAGGGTTGTTAGTTTTGTTTTCCACAGCATGATCTTCTCCTTTTAATATGCAGAGCTAGATTGGCAGTGGAAATAATATTTAGCCAGTACGTTGTTAATGAATTGTAATCTTGATTCTAATTTAAATAAGCAGCGATGAAGCAGATTGCCATAGGATACTTAAGCCAATCATGGTGAATACCGCACCACATAGACCATCAATATAAACAGTCGCTTCATGTAGCTTCTTCTGTAGAGCTTTGGTGGATAGTGTCCAAGCCAATAGCGAGAACCAAAACAACGAAAGGCCAAATAGGATGATTAACGCAAAGCCTTTACCTGAAAGAGACATATCAGCGGGTACTAGGCTCGACATCAAACTAATAAAGAACACTAAGGCTTTGGGGTTGAGGATGTTAGTCATAAACCCTTTAGAAAATGCCTCTCGTTTATTGGTAAGAATTAGATCACTGGATTCGGTTGAATCTGTGTCATCGTCGTGATGTTGAATGATTTGCCAGGTGGCTTTTAGTGCTCCATAGCCGAGATACAATAAATAACTACCACCTGCTAGTTGTATGATCGCAAATAAGGTTGGCTGCTGGTGGACGAGATAGCTGATCCCAGTCAGGCTGAGTAGTGAATGCAGTAAGATCCCACAAGATAATCCTAAAGCTACATATAAACCTGTTTGTCTGCCATGACGAGTCGCGTTTTGAACGACAAGCGCAAAGTCGGGGCCTGGGCTCATCAAAGCGATGAAGTGGATGGAGGCTAGGGTGATAAGTATGGTGACTTCGTTCATTGTTTGTTCTCAATAACGTTGCCGCTATTTTCTAATAAGTAATCGTATTGAGCGTAGCTTACCGTGATTTAAAATCGAGCAATTGTAAATTATCAACACTTAGTTGATTTGTGAAGGTGGTACGCCGAATGTGGTTTTGAAAGCCTTGGAAAAATGTGCCTGATCATAAAATCCTACTTGATGTGCGACCTTAGTCCCGCAGATCCCTGATTTAATTAAACGCATGCTTTGTTCCATACGTAATCGGCTTAGCCATGCGTAAGGAGTGATCTTCATTTTGTTTTTAAAATGTCGCTGGAATTGAGTTGTGGTTAAGCCACATAGATCAGACAGATGTTCTAAGCGAATGGGTTGGTCAAGATTCGCCATTAGGTATTCTTTCAGAGTACGGATAGATTGATTGCCCAATTGAATTTGGTTCTTCGATCCGAATTGAGCATAACGATCCACAATGGAAGAGAAACCCTCAAAGGGTAGACAATCCTGAGCGAGTTGGCTGACGTTTTGATTAATTAACAAGCCATGTAGGTTGCAGAGTTGTGAGAAAGCCGCGTGATCAGAGAGGATCAACTCAGAAAAGCCTAATGTGTGACCATTTTGCTTGGGATCGGCAAGATCTTGAAACCATTGGGGAGAAACTGCAAACACACTCACTTGATAGCCAGAATCGAGCTTAGAGTAACCGTCATGCAGCTCATCGGGTGGCATGATAACCACTTGCCCAGCTCCCACATGATGACTAGTCCCTTGATAGACAAACTTTTGTTGGCCTTGAGTGATTAAGCCAATGTGGAAGTCCAGGTGATAGTGGCGCTGAAAAGCAAACTCTTGGTATTGAGCTTGGATTAGGCTGATATCTTTTGTTGGTGTCGAGTAATAGTGGACTTTATCCATGGTACAAAAAAAAGCTTGGTCAAATTGTCATCAATTCAACCAAGCTTATCTTCGTAATTCACCGTTGTCTTGTAAAAAACGATCAGTGTTACTATTTAGCTCGTTTGTTCTTCTTATTGTTACGCAAGCCATCAAAGCTGAAAAGCACTAGAGCGCCCCAGATGAAGGCAAAGGTGATAGCTTTGTCGGAAGTGAATGCTTCGCCATAAATCAGAACTGCCAGTAAGAACATCAAGCTAGGTCCTATGTACTGGAAGAAGCCGAGTGTTGATAGCTTTAAGCGTGTCGCAGCCCCTGTAAAGCACAGCAATGGTAAAGTTGTAATTACTCCGGCTGCTACTAGCAGAAGGTTCAGTTGCATCGAGTTTACGGCTAAGTCTGATGTTGCACTGTCGGCAATGAACAGTAAATAAATAGCCGCAGCAGGTAACATGACTAAGGTTTCGATGAATAAGCCAGTTTGAGCTTCTAGCCCTACCTTTTTTCGCAATAAACCGTAAAAGCCAAAGCTGAATGCGAGTCCAATAGCAACGATAGGAACTGAGCCAAAAGCGATTAATTGCACTAAGACGCCAATCGCGGCAAGGCTTACCGCAAACCATTGTAATTTCCTTAATCGTTCCCCGAGAAAGATCATCCCAAGCAGTACGTTGATGAGAGGGTTAATGTAATAACCTAAGCTCGCATCAAGCATATGATTTGAATTGACTGCCCATATAAAAATCAGCCAATTGACGCCAACTAGTAACGACGTTGAAACTAGATACGTCATTTTATTTTTAGACGTTAGCGTTTTTCGTACATTTCGCCAATTACGGCCAATATGTAGCAGAAATGCCAGTAAGAAAAATGACCACACCACACGGTGACTCAAGATTTCTAGAGGGGATACTTCTGCTAAAGATTTGAAATATATAGGGGCGATACCCCACATAGTGTACGCGCCAATCGCAAGCAATATTCCTTGGCGGGTCCGTTGTTGTTCTTCAGGTGTCATGCAACTTTCTCTAGCACTGAGTGCTTATTAATAAGATTTATAAGAGAGTTGGTCAGTATAGGAGCGTTAACCCTTTTCACCTAACAATTTGCGGTTTAATTCACCAGCATTCCCCTCTACAATGTGCGCCTTGCTTGCCAACGCTGCATGCTGATTTTACACCTCTATTAGGATTAATAATGACCACCACTCTAATTGCTGAGCAAATCCCCACTCCTGCGAATGATGCACAAAATATCTTAGAAGATATTTTTGGCTATCAAAGCTTTCGCGATGGTCAGCAAGAGGTGATAGAGCTCGCGATCGAAGGTAAAGACAGCTTAGTCATTATGCCGACAGGCGGTGGTAAATCCCTTTGTTACCAAATTCCAGCTTTAGTGCGTGAAGGGTTAACTTTAGTTATTTCCCCGTTGATCTCTTTAATGAAAGACCAAGTGGATCAACTGAAGGCCAATGGTGTCGCGGCGGAGTGTATTAACTCTTCAATGCCACGTGACCAACTGTTGAGTGTGTTCAATCGTATGAACTCAGGCCAACTTAAGATGGTTTATGTGTCGCCAGAGCGCGTGTTGATGCGTGACTTCATTGAGCGCCTTCAAGGTTTACCGCTTTCTATGATTGCCGTCGATGAGGCACACTGTATTTCACAGTGGGGACATGATTTCCGCCCTGAGTACGCGTCTCTTGGTCAGTTAAAGCAGTATTTCCCGCATGTGCCTTATATGGCGCTTACGGCGACGGCTGACGATGCAACACGTAACGATATTATTCAGCGCCTGCAGCTGGTGGATCAGCATACTCATTTGGGTAGCTTTGACCGTCCGAACATTCGTTACAACCTAGTTGAAAAACATAAGCCCGTTTCCCAAGTCGTTCGCTACCTAGAAACACAGAAAGGTAATTGTGGCATCATTTATTGTGGCAGCCGAAAGAAAGTTGAAATGGTGACCGAGAAGCTATGTAACAACGGTATTCGTGCCGCCGGTTACCATGCTGGTATGGATACTGACGAACGTGCTTATGTTCAAGAAGCGTTTCAACGAGATGACATTCAAATTGTTGTGGCAACAGTCGCTTTTGGTATGGGTATCAACAAACCCAATGTTCGTTTTGTCGTGCACTTTGATATTCCTCGTAACATTGAGTCTTACTATCAGGAAACGGGTAGAGCAGGGCGTGATGGCTTACCTGCTGAAGCGATGATGCTGTTTGACCCTGCCGACATGGGGTGGTTACGTCGTATGCTCGATGAAAAAGAAGAAGGTCCGCAGAAACAAGTCGAGATGCACAAGCTCAATGCGATGAGTGCATTTGCTGAAGCACAGACTTGTCGTCGTCAGGTGCTATTGAACTACTTTGGTGAGTACAGGGAAAAGCCTTGTGGCAACTGCGATATTTGTCTGGATCCTCCGAAACATTTTGATGCGACCCAAGAAGCACAAAAAGCGCTGTCATGTGTGTACCGCGTGAATCAGTCATTCGGCATGGGTTATGTAGTAGAAGTGATGCGTGGTATGCAGAATATCCGTGTTCGTGATAATGGTCATGATAAGCTTTCCACTTACGGGATAGGCCGTGACCATAGTCATGACTACTGGATCAGTATTTTTCGCCAACTTATACACAAAGGCTTATTGTTCCAAAATATCACCCGTAACTCGACGTTGCAGCTGACTGAAGAAGCGCGCCCATTACTACGTGGCGAAATGTCACTAGAGTTGGCTGTACCTCGTTTAGATACCGCAGTACGTAGTGCAAAAGCCGATAAACTCACCAGCAAAAATTACGATAAGAAGTTGTTTGCTAAATTACGTAAGTTGCGTAAATCCATTGCGGATGAAGATGGATTACCGCCTTATGTCGTATTCAGTGATGCAACTTTGATTGATATGGCTGAAATTTTGCCTACTTCTTATGGTGAAATGCTTGCGGTTAATGGCGTTGGCCAACGCAAGCTCGACAAATACGCCGATCCATTCCTCGATTTGATCCAAGAACATATTACGACTCACGGCTAATCGATTAGCTTATAGAAACTGCTAGCTCATAGAAAAAGAAGAAGGTTGATAGGGACATGACAACACAGACAGCATTTGGCTTAAGAGAATATTTAGCGGAAGAAGGACGTTTACTGATTACGTCCCCAAGTTTTGATTTTGACTCTTACGAAGCGTTAGGTGAAAAGCTGGTGGCATTACTGTCAGCTTCTATTGTTGAAAAACAATGGGATGCTGATATGCATTCCTGGTTGATTGATTTTGAAGACTGTCGGATGTTTTTGAAATCGGAACACTACAGCGAATCAATCTGGTTTGAGTCTTTGAATGTTGAAGATAGCAAAGAAGAGTTCGATTATTTAGCTCAGTTATTCCGACGCGGCTTTTAGCCCACAGCCTGTTAAGTCGATTCTTTTTGTAGAAAAACGATTGCGTTTATTGCATTCGTTGCGCCAATAATTGATTAATGTATAATCGCTCGCCGCTCCAATGAGCGATTTTTAAATTTTTGTTTTTCACATTATTGGTAAGAGCATTGTTCAATACTTTGAATGATTGACTCGATTTGGGTTCCCTCACCCCCAAACCAAACTAAAAAGGTACAGCATGAGTAACTTTACCCCTGCGCAACAGCGCAAAGCCCTAGCACTATTAGTTTTGTTCCATTTAATCATCATTGCATCTAGCAATTATTTGGTTCAGCTACCTTTTACCATCTTTGGTATGCACACCACTTGGGGCGCTTTCACTTTCCCGTTTATCTTCCTTGCAACAGATTTAACTGTACGTATCTTTGGTGCACAGCTTGCTCGTAAAATCATTTTCTTAGTAATGTTACCAGCGCTAGCCGTCTCTTATTTACTATCGGTGGTCTTCTTTGAAGGGCAATTCCAAGGTTTCAGTCAATTAGGCGAATTCAATTTGTTTGTTGCGCGTATTGCTGCGGCAAGCTTTATGGCTTACCTACTTGGTCAGATCCTGGATGTGCATGTGTTTAACCGTTTACGTCAGTTAAAACAATGGTGGGTCGCACCAACTTGCTCTACGTTGATCGGTAACGCGTTAGATACCATCGCTTTCTTTGCGATAGCTTTTTACCAAAGCACAGACCCTTTCATGGCTGAGCACTGGACTGAGATTGCACTGGTTGATTACGGATTCAAACTTATCATCAGCCTAGGCTTGTTTGTTCCAATGTATGGCGTGCTTTTGAACTATGTTGTTAAGAAGCTGACCGCTGTGAACCCTAACTTTAAAGCGACGGGTGTTAACGCTTAGCTTCCACTCTCGAGCTGAATATAGCGATTTACAGCCTAGAAAAGTTAGGTAAGAGAAAGCCCAAGTTAGCGAACTAACTTGGGCTTTTTAATATCTGCATCTAGAACTAAATTAGATACTTTCTATACTGAGCGGCCAGCCAATATCTGTTTGTCTATTAGACTCGATCTCTAGCTCTGCAGCCGTAAGTGGATTGTCAGCTAGCCATTGTTTAGAAAGTGCCAAAGCCAGGTTGTTACCATCAGTCGTTAACTGAAACTCAGGTTCTAGTGCTGGATTACGACGATGGGTTAGCAAAATTGCCAAGCGTAGAATACGTAAAATACGCTTGCTGCTAGTACCTGATACTGCGTGTTGCTCTGGTAGTGAGGTTAACTGTTCGCGGTAGCGACGTGTCAATTCACCCAGGTAATGTTTTTGTGCTCGCGTAAAGCCAGGCAGATCTAAGTTCTGTAGTAGGTACGCACTGTGCTCGCCGCCTTTTTTGAAATCGATAGTTAAACCAATCTCATGAAGCTTAGCGGCAGTTTGCAATAGTACGCTAGCTTGAGGTTCTGAAACCCAACCCTCACCGCCGGCTTGCTCTAACAGAGTTTGTGCCACCGCTGCTACTTGTGCACCGTAGCTTACGTCCATTTGATAGCGCGATTGAACGCTCTTAATAGTACGTGCACGGATGTCTTCTTGGCGTAGTTCATCAACCATTTCGTAAGCGAGGCCTTCACGAAGAGCACCGCCTGCGAGTGTCATTGAATCTATTTCAAGTAGTTCAAAAATTGCGATAAGAATAGAAAGGCCACTAGGGAACACTAATGCGCGCTCAAGGGTTAGCCCTTCTATTTCCAGTTCTTCCAAGCGCTCGGTAATCATCGCTTGTTTTTGTAAGCGTTTGAGTTTGGCATGGGTGATGACTTCATCCATACCTTGAGCAAGCATGATTTCTTGTAATGCTTGCACGGTACCACTTGCGCCTACACAGACGTCCCAACCCAGCTGAGTATAGTTATCTAAGATAGGTGCTAAAGTTGCTTTGGCTGCTTCAATGGCATTATCAAAGTTACTGGTATTGAGTTGGCGATCTTTAAAGTGGCGCTCTAACCAAGTGACACAACCCATTTTCAGGCTTGTGAGTGCTTTGGCTTCAAACCCTTCACCAATGATCATTTCTGTACTAGCGCCACCGATATCAACAACTAATCGGCGGCCACTGCCACCTGATGTATGTGCGACACCTTTAAAAATGGTTGCAGCTTCTTCTTCACCAGTAATGACATTAATGTCGTAACCAAGGATTTGATTGGCTTGTTTAAGAAAAATATCCACATTGGTTGCTGTACGCAGGGTCGCTGTACCAACAATGCGGATATTTTCTTTAGGAATATCCTGTAGTCGTTCTGCAAATAGGCTCAAACAGTCCCAACCGCGTTGCATGGCTTCGTGGCTAAGTGCATTTTCTTCATCTAACCCAGCTGCTAAACGAACTTTACGTTTAATTTTGGCCATGGTTTGTACGCTACCATCAATGTGACGTACAACGAGCATGTGGAAACTATTCGACCCGAGGTCGATGGCGGCGTAAAGCGGAGATGACACTGTTTGACTCATAGACGACTAAGCTTCCTTGTTATGACGTGGCTGACGAGGGCGACGATTTTGATGCGGTTTACGGTTACCATTACGAGAGCCACCATTGTTAGTGCGGCGCTGTTGTGGGTTGCGTGAACGCATACGTAGTGGTGCAGGTAAATCTTCAATTAACGCAGCAGCATCGTAATCTGATACTGGGATTGAGTGTTCAATGTATTCTTCAATCGGTGGAAGGTTAATTGCGTAGTCTTCACAAGCAAAGCTAATTGAGTGACCACTTGCGCCAGCACGACCAGTACGACCGATACGGTGAACGTAATCTTCACAATCGTCAGGCAGGTCGAAGTTGAATACGTGAGTTACTTGAGGAATATGTAGACCACGAGCCGCAACGTCAGTTGCTACTAGTAAATCAACATCACCTTTAGTGAATTGCTCTAGGATCTTTTCACGTTTCTTCTGTGGAACATCACCAGTTAGTAGACCAACGCGGTGACCATCTGCTGCTAGGTGGCCCCAAACAGATTCACATTTGTGTTTAGTGTTAGCGAAAATAATAGCGCGATCTGGCCATTCTTCTTCGATAAGAGTTTGTAGAAGGCCCATTTTGTGTTCATTTGAAGGGTAGAACAACTCTTCTTGAATACGGTGGCCAGTTTTACGCTCTGGTTCTACAACGACATGCTCAGGGTTGTGCATGTGTTCGAAAGCCAGCTCTTGTACACGGTAAGAAAGCGTCGCAGAGAACAGCATGTTCAAGCGATCTTGAGGCTCTGGCATACGGCGGAACAAGAAACGAATGTCTTTAATAAAGCCAAGATCGAACATACGGTCTGCTTCATCAAGAACAACGGCTTGAATGTGGTTAAGGTTGAAAACCTTCTGCTTGTAGAAATCAATGATACGGCCAGTGGTACCGATCAGGATGTCTACACCTTCTTCAATCTTGCCTAATTGCTTGTCGTAGCTTTCGCCACCATAAGCAAGTGCAGCTTTGATACCAGTGCTTGCGATAAGAGACTCAGCATCGTTGTAGATCTGAATCGCGAGTTCGCGAGTTGGTGCCATAATAATTGCACGAGGCTGATTAGGCTTGCGGCTTTCAGGAACTGGTGTTTTTAGTAGGTGGTTAAAAGTAGCAGTAAGAAACGCTAGCGTTTTACCAGTGCCCGTTTGGGCCTGGCCTGCAATATCTTGGCCGGTGAGCAGTACCGGCAGCGCCAAGGCTTGGATAGGGGTACAGTAATCGAACCCTTTTTTCTCCAATCCTTCAATGACTTGGGTGTTTAAATCCAAATCGGCGAACTTTTGCTCTGTGATATGCGTCTTTTTCATTGCTATAGAATATCAGCTTAAGCTTGCAATACGAAAGTAAATACATTCCAATAGGGCATCTATTTACTGGTTATCATCCAACCAGTTCTAAAAAACACATTGGAGTGGAAGATGAGTGATAAGATTTTGCAGCTAACTGATGACGGTTTTGATAACGATGTAATCAATGCTGCAGGCCCTGTTCTTGTTGATTTCTGGGCAGAATGGTGTGGTCCATGTAAGATGATTGCGCCTATCCTTGATGAAATCTCTGAAGAGTACGAAGGCAAGCTCACTATCGGTAAATTAAATATCGACCAAAACGCAGGTACTCCACCAAAGTTTGGTATTCGCGGTATTCCAACACTGCTTTTATTTAAAGATGGCGGTGTGGCAGCAACGAAAGTTGGTGCATTGTCTAAAACTCAACTAAAAGAGTTTTTAGACGCTAACCTTTAATAGGTAGAGTCACTGAAAAGAAACCGTGCTATTTAACAGATGCACGGTTTTGTTTTTTCAAACTCTGGACTAGGCTAATAATTAGTGCTAATTTATCGCACGTTAATTGAACAGATTTCACTTCTTGGTCGATCCTGTGACCAAATCCTTCTTAACTTAAGAAAACAGATCCTATTTTGACTAAACAAACTTCCACCACTATGAATCTTACTGAACTGAAGAACAGACCTGTGTCTGAACTTGTAAAACTTAGCGAAAGCTTAGGTCTTGAAAATCAAGCTCGTCTAAGAAAGCAAGACATTATCTTCTCCATCCTTAAAGCGCATGCAAAAAGTGGTGAAGACATTTTTGGCGACGGGGTACTGGAAATTCTTCAAGACGGTTTTGGTTTCCTGCGCAGCGCCGACAGTTCATACCTTGCTGGCCCTGATGATATTTACGTGTCTCCTAGCCAGATCCGCCGCTTTAACCTACGTACAGGTGACTCGATTGGCGGTAAAATTCGCCCACCTAAAGACGGCRAACGTTACTTTGCATTACTTAAAGTAAACACGGTTAACTACGACAAGCCAGACAACGCTCGCAACAAGATTCTTTTCGAAAACCTTACTCCTCTTCATGCCAACGAACGTATGGTTATGGAAGCTGGTAATGGTGCAACTGAAGATATTACTGCTCGTATTCTCGACCTTGCTTCTCCAATTGGTAAAGGCCAGCGTGGTTTGATTGTTGCTCCGCCAAAAGCGGGTAAAACAATGTTGCTGCAAAATATTGCTCAAAGCATTGCTCGTAACCACCCAGAATGTGAATTAATGGTTCTTCTAATCGACGAACGTCCAGAAGAAGTAACCGAGATGCAACGCCTAGTTAAAGGCGAAGTTGTTGCTTCAACATTCGATGAGCCAGCATCTCGCCACGTACAAGTTGCGGAAATGGTAATCGAAAAAGCAAAACGTCTTGTTGAACATAAGAAAGACGTAGTTATCTTGCTTGACTCTATTACTCGTCTAGCTCGTGCATATAACACGGTTGTTCCATCATCAGGTAAAGTTCTTACCGGTGGTGTAGACGCTAACGCACTTCACCGTCCAAAGCGTTTCTTCGGTGCTGCTCGTAACGTAGAAGAAGGTGGTAGCTTAACTATCATCGCTACAGCACTTGTAGATACTGGTTCTAAGATGGACGAAGTAATTTACGAAGAGTTTAAAGGTACAGGTAACATGGAACTGCACCTAAACCGTAAGATTGCTGAAAAACGTGTATTCCCTGCTATCGACTTCAATCGTTCTGGTACTCGTCGTGAAGAATTACTGACGAAGAAAGATGAACTGCAGAAGATGTGGATCCTACGTAAGATTGTTCACCCTATGGGTGAAATCGATGCGATGGAATTCTTAATCGATAAGCTAGCAATGACTAAGACCAATGATGAATTCTTCGATGCGATGCGTCGCCAGAAATAATCATTAGCTCTTTGCACGATTAGTTATTTGAACGCCACTTTCGAGTGGCGTTTTTTATTGCAATTTAGCCCCCGAGAWTGCAATATAAACAAAAATGTTACAGGGAAGTTAAAATGCAACAAGGAATGTTGTCGTCATTACTCCTGTCTGCGTCATTACTCTTTGCCACTGCTCCATCAGTCGCAACAGAAATGTCAGTAAATACGGTAGAGCAATGGCTTGAAAACGAACAAGTTAAAGCGAAAACCTCAGAGCTTCTAGAACTCGTTGTCCAAGACGATGTAGATTCATTGCGCTTTGCTCTTCAGCGACTTGCTTTTCCTCAGCAAGAAGTCGCGCGCTACCAACTGCTTTCAAAACTCGAGCAACAACAATTCGCACTCACTCCTAAAATGTCTATTTTTGTTAATCAACAACTATCGTTGACGCCGACTTACCAAGTCTTAGAGCGTGGGGATGGGTATGAATTCACTGTGCCTGCTTTCAACTATCAATCAGTTGCGAGTCGTTTAATCAAACAGTGGAATCAAGACCAAACAATTTTGGCCTTCGTACTTAAGGCCGAAGAGCGTGATTTAGTTTTACAGGAATGGCTGTCAGGGGCTGACCACCAAGTACAAGCGAGAGAAGCATTACTAATTCGTGAACTCGATAGCTTGTCATTTGAAGCTGTGGACTACTTAGCCAAACAGCTAACCGATAATAAAGTGGTGGGTTGGCTGCCTTCAACACAAGTTATGGTTCGACTTGCTCAAGTTAGTGAAGATCCTGCTGTATATCAAATGCTGTGGAGAATGAAAGCGGATTATTACAGTAAGACAGAGCTAGAGCGCTTAGCGAGGACTGAGTCCGAGTTTTCACTTGAACAAGTTATGGCAGCTACTAAAAACCCGAGCTTAAAAGCTGAAGCGATTTCTTTGCTGACAAAAGTTAACCCATTACCAGATCATGTAAAGTCATTCTTAGTCTCGCGAATGGCGTTAACGGATGAAGCTTCAATTGTGGCTAGAGAATTAGCGGAACAAGGGCATTCAGGCTGGCTAGAGGAACTTGTCAAAGATAACCCTCAGGTAAAAACAAGTTTGATTGAACAAGTCTTGCCGTAAGTGGACTTTGGTTCTCAATAACCATACTAAAAAGGGGGATCTCAGGGTTCTCCTTTTTGATATACTGCTGTCAGATTAATCAGCATTAGAAGCCCTATGAGTTATAAGGATTTACGCGATTTTATCGACCACCTTGAAGGTATTGGTCAGTTAAAACGCATTTCTCACCCAGTCGACCCAGACTATGAAATGACAGAAATCAGCGACAGAACTCTGCGTGCTGGTGGACCTGCACTTCTTTTTGAAAACCCTATTGGTTATTCCATGCCAGTTCTGACCAACTTATTTGGTACGCCAGAGCGTGTAGCAATTGGTATGGGACGTCAGGATGTTCAAGAACTGCGAGAAGTCGGTAAGCTATTAGCTTATTTAAAAGAGCCTGAACCACCCAAGGGCTTCAAAGATGCGTTAGATAAATTACCAGTATTCAAGCAAGTTCTGAATATGCCAGCCAAGCGACTTCGTAAAGCAGCTTGTCAGAAAGTTGTATGGCAAGGTGATGAAGTCGATCTCGATAAAATTCCAGTGATGAGTTGTTGGGCTGATGATGTAGCACCGCTTTTAACTTGGGGTTTAACGGTTACTCGTGGTCCGAATAAGAAACGCCAGAACTTGGGTATTTATCGACAGCAAAAAATCGGTAAAAACAAAATTATTATGCGTTGGCTTGCGCACCGTGGTGGTGCTCTTGATTTACGAGAGTGGATGGAAACCAACCCAGGCAAGCCGTTCCCAGTCTCTGTAGCGTTTGGCGCAGACCCGGCGACGATTCTCGGCGCAGTAACTCCTGTTCCAGATACTTTATCGGAATATGCTTTTGCAGGTTTATTGCGTGGAAGTAAAACTGAGGTGGTTAAATCAATCAGCAACGACCTTGAAGTACCAGCAAGTGCCGAAATTGTGATGGAAGGATACATAGATCCGAATGAGTTTGCAGATGAAGGCCCTTATGGAGATCACACTGGTTACTACAACGAGAAAGAAAAACACCATGTGTTTACCATTACTCATGTGACCATGCGTGAGAACCCAATTTATCACAGTACCTACACAGGCCGTCCACCCGATGAGCCTGCAGTATTGGGTGTCGCACTGAATGAAGTATTTGTTCCTATTCTTCAGAAGCAGTTCCCTGAGATAGAAGATTTCTATTTACCACCGGAAGGTTGTTCGTATCGAATGGCTGTTGTGACAATGAAGAAGCAATATCCCGGTCATGCTAAGCGCGTGATGATGGGAGTTTGGTCTTTCTTACGTCAGTTCATGTACACCAAATTTGTTTTAGTGTGTGATGAGGACGTGAATGCACGCGATTGGTCTCAGGTTACCGCGGCGATGTCTGAACACATGGAGCCAATACGCGATAGTTTGATGATCGAAAGCACTCCGATTGACTCACTAGACTTTGCTTCACCTGTTGTAGGTCTAGGTTCAAAAATGGGATTGGATATCACGAGAAAATGGGATGCTGAGCTTGCCCTTTCTGGAGACGCCGAAACACCTAAGCTGGATAAGCAAGATATAGAAGGTCACTTAGCTGAGCTAACTAAGTCGTTTCCTGAAATTAAAGATATACACTTACAAAATGAAAACCCAAGCATGGTTGTTGTCTCTATAGATAAAACTGGTGCAGGGCATGCTAAAAAAATCATGAATGGCGTTTGGAGTCAGTTCGCAGAAAACAAGTTTGTCATCGTGTGTGATGAAGACGTCAATGTCCGTGATTGGAACGATATTATTTGGGCAGTTACGACCCGTATGGATCCTTCAAGAGATACTCTCTTTTTAGAGGGAGATTCTGAACCTTCTAAAATGGGTTTAGATGCCACGAATAAAGTTCAAGGTGAAGAGTGCCTACGTGAATGGGGTATTCCAATTACCAAAGATCCGAAAGTAGTACAAAAGATTGATAGTATTTGGGATCAGCTAGGAATTTTATGAGCTACCAAGTAGTCTTGTACCCAGAAAATATTTCTTTTGGTGTGGAAAAAGGGCAAAAGGTGTTGGAAGCTGCGCTCAACAGCGAGATTAATTTCCCAAACCGTTGCCAAGTTGGCGCATGTGCAATGTGCCTGTGTAAAAAATTAGAAGGGCAAGTTAGTTACCATCTTGAACCTATGCTCACAGAGAAAGAGCAAGCACAAGGTTGGATTTTTGCTTGTCAGGCATTTGCAGAAAGTAATTTAGTTTTAACCTTTGATGAATAAGGTTAGCGAGAGGAACATATGACGATTAAATGTAAAGTTAAGTCTATCGAGCCGTTGGCTTGTAATACTTATCAAATTCTACTTCATCCAGAAACTCCAGTTGCTTTTAAAGCTGGACAGTACCTAATGGTAGAAATGGGTGAGAAAGACAAACGCCCGTTTTCAATTGCAAGTAGCCCTTGTCGCCATGAAGGTGAGTTAGAGCTTCATATCGGTGCTGCGGAACAAAATGCTTATGCACTAGAAGTTGTAGAAGCAATGAAAAAAGCACTTGCTGAAGATGGTGATATTGATATCGATGCTCCACATGGTGACGCATGGATTAAAGAAGAGAGTGAGCGCCCTCTATTACTTATTGCTGGTGGTACCGGCTTTAGTTACGTTCGTTCAATTTTAGATCATTGTATTGCACAAGATCTGTCGAACACTATCTACCTTTACTGGGGTGGTAAAGATGAGCGCCAGCTGTATGCACAATCTGAATTACTAGAAATCGCAGCAAAACATGACAATGTTCACTTTGTACCGGTAGTAGAAGAAGTTCCTGCGAACTGGAATGGAAAGACAGGTAATGTTTTACAGGCAATAAGTGAAGACTTCGCTTCATTAGCAGATTACGACATCTATATAGCTGGTCGTTTTGAAATGGCAGGTGCAGCTCGTGACTTGTTTACGCAAAACAAACAGGCACAAAGTGACCATATGTATGCAGATGCCTACGCGTTTATCTAAGAAAACGTCGGTTATTTGAATGAAAAGAGAGCAGAAATGCTCTCTTTTTTAATGTTTGATGAACTATTGAGCAGTTAACCTCTATTTATTCATTATTTATGAAAAAATAGTTGCTAAGTTCTCAGGGTTCCCTATAATCCGACCCCACTGAGAAGGCAGTCGCCATAAGGCTTCAGAACAAATCAGTAAGACGGAATCAGGTAAGAAATTAAATTTCAAAAAGTGTTTGACACTGAATGCTAATTCGCTAGAATGACCGTCCGCTTTGAGAAGAACACTTCGAAAAGCAAAGCTCTTTAACAATTTAAACCTATCAATCTGTGTGGGCACTCGTTGATGATATCAAAAAAGATTTCCTCGGAAATCGACTTTGGTTTCAATGAACTGAGTGACCAATACGAATAATTACTTTCTCTATAGGGAGGGGTTATTTGGCACAGTCAATTCATTACCATTCTGTTGGAATGGTAATAGCTTTAGAATTACATGTTTACTTCGGTAAATATTAGTTTTGAAGTCAGTATTCATTGAGCCGACAAAATCTTAAATTGAAGAGTTTGATCATGGCTCAGATTGAACGCTGGCGGCAGGCCTAACACATGCAAGTCGAGCGGAAACGACA
>NZ_JAKJSW010000179.1:0-8690 GCF_050337375.1 Vibrio makurazakiensis
AGCCCTAGCACCGCTAACAACATTAAGTTCAGCAATGGAAGCGCTATCGAAAGGCAACGGCGATCTAACGCAACGAATCGAAGTCAACACTAAAGATGAAATCGGTACACTCGCGACTCACGTCAACGCCTTTATTACTAAGCTTCAAGAGATAGTAAAAGACATCGCACAGTCATCTTCAGAGCTTAACGAACAATCGAAAGTCAGTACTAATGTTGMACGCAAAACCAGTGAAGGCCTCAGCGTGCAATTGAATGAAATTTCACAAATTGCAACTGCCGTTCATGAGATGTCAGCGACAGCAGAAGAAGTAGCTAACAATGCTCTAATGACCGCCGATTCATCAATTAGCTCAACGGAACACTGTGAGCAAGGTAAGCAAGTCATCATTAGTAATCAAGAGTCTATTACGAACCTTGCAAAGCAGGTTGAAGATGCTTCTGGTGTGATTCAAGAAGTTGAAAAGAATGCACTCAACATTAACGCGATTCTATCAACGATCAGTGATATTGCGGAGCAAACTAACCTACTCGCGCTTAACGCAGCGATTGAAGCGGCACGTGCTGGTGAACAAGGTCGTGGTTTCGCAGTCGTTGCAGATGAGGTTCGTGTACTTTCCCAAAGAACACACAGCTCTACCGATGAAATTCGTGAAATGATTGAAACACTTCAGAAAAATAGTGTCTCAGCAGTTGAGTCTATGAGGCGCAGCCAAGATTTAGCACAGGCAAGTGTCGACGATGCAAATAACGCGACAACTGCGCTAGAAGAAATCTCTATGTCGATACAGCAAATTTCAGATATGGCCTCACATATCTCAAACGCAGCTTCTGAACAGAGAACAGTAACAGGCGAAGTAAGCAAAAATATTCAGCTTGTTAATGATGTGTCTGACAAAATGTCTCATGAAGCAGATAGTTCACGTCAACTGTCAGAAGAACTTCGTAGTATCGCTAAGCAGTTGAACCAACAAGTGCAATTGTTTAAATACTAAATGTAGGTTTCCATTTAAGTTAGACTATAAAACAACAAAGGCCTTCCATATGAAGGCCTTTCTTCTTTCCATGACTTAACTTTTCATGACTATTAAGTTGAGCATGGGCATCCTAGCTTAGATATTACATAGCTTAGCCCAAGAGCCATCACTTCCTGGTTCTGAGGCTGTCCACCAACTCGCTGTGTACACAACGCCATTGTGAATAACTTTATCGCCAGTATTCGCATGACTTGGGTTTCCTGCCCAGTCCTTTTGAGGAAAGTCAGGATAGGTCACAGCACCCGCAGAATCACATGTACCCGGGGTAGTATTGTCACCCCCACCAGTATTTCCTCCGTTACCAGAGGCAATATCACCTAAAGGAAGATCCGGTTGTTCGAACTTAAAGGCGTAATCCACACCATTAACATTTACGGCATAGTTTGCTGGGCCAGAAATCGGCAAGTAATACACCATATCTAGCTCATACGTTCCACCAGCTGGGAGTTCTTTCCAACCAGGAAGTGTGAATGCGACTCTGTGCATTGTGCCATCAAGGCCGCCAATGTTATCAGCGCGAGTGTGACCAGAAGCAATAACACTCAAACCTCCTCCGGATTGATCTTTCGCGTTATCCGGAGCCGATACAGGAATATCAAACTGGAATTCAGTTCCTCCCGGTAGTGCTTGTCCTGTGTTATTTGTAAACGTGATTTTAGGATTGATTGGATAGTTTTGGTCACCGACTTTGAAGCCACCAACCGATACCGAAACGTCTAGTGCTTCGGTAGGAATCGCACCCGTCGCAACTTTATTTCCATATGGGGTTGCTGACTTAAACTTATCGTAGATAGCTTTCGTCATCGTGTTGCCCATGTGAAACTCACCATTACCGCTTGCACACGCTTGTTCAGTCGTGTCAACAGATGTTCGATTGCCATTTGCATCAAGAACATAGCAGTTATAGTCACCTGCTAGTTCCCAGAACATGATACCGCCGATCTCTTTGTCGATAACGTAGTCGGCTTTCACATCAATCGACTGTTTATCTTCCGTAGAAAGGAATACACCTTTTTCAGCATTCCACAACCAAGGAGCAACCGCCACGCTGTCGTAGTTACGCGTGTAAGTACCAGTAAGCACATCCGTTGGATCATTTACAGGATCAAGCTTGTATGCCTCAGCATAAGAACCCCAAATACCTTTTTCTAGGTTCTTCGCATGCCACATAGGGTTTGAACCAGCCCCCATTTCATTACCTTTAGGGTCGGTGTCGTGCCACATATTGTCGATACCAATCGCACCATGACCACAATTGTTCTTTTCACCTTCCCCCGTACCGGCAGAACATTCAGACTGGTTTGGTAGTGCAGCTCGACCCCAAAGACCATTTTCGCCACCGGTCACACCCTGCCAACCACGAGTGTAGTAAGGCACACCAATATTTATACGTCCTGCTGGCATAGAGCCTCGGAAGTAATGATATGCCCAGTCAGTATTGAGATAACCGATACCGCCGTAAGCCGCTGTGCCGTATACGTTCCACTGAGCTAACTCCGAATCTTTACCTGTATCGAACAAAGCAGCGTTATGACCAACATGATCATTCCACGCACCGTGAAGGTCGTAAGACATGATATTGACGTAATCTAAGTACTGAGTTACATCAAACGTTTCCATTCCACGTAACAAGTAACCTGAAGACGGCGCCGCGATAGTAAGCATGTAGTGAATACCATCTTGTGCAGAGGCAGCATCCAACTTCTCACGTAAAACTTTCATTAAGACTTGGTATGAAGCCCATAAGTACTGGCGACGCGGTTCCATAAATTCTTTGTCATAAGGATTACCGGCGCCAGCCATTGAAGTTGGGTATTCGTAGTCAATATCCACACCATCAAATTGGTACTTACGGATCATCTCTACTGCCGAAGTCGCGAATGTTTCAATGCCTTGATGATTAATCGAACCATCAGCATTAGTAGTCATGGAATAGAAACCACCATCTGCAACACGGCTGCCATCTGTTGCAAAGTGGCCACCAGTTTCAGCCCAACCACCAATTGAAACTAAGGTCTTCACACCATGTTTTTTCTTGGCAGTAGCAAGCGCACCAAAGTGCCCTTTAAATCCTAAAGTAGGATCAACTTCCACCCCTGACCATTCTTTACCAACAGCTGCATTATTCGGGTCATTAACATCACCAATATTCACTTTGCCATCAGAGCCAATACTTACGAATGCATAGTTGATATGTGTAAGCTGTTCCCATGGAATATCTTTTACAAGGTAAGCGGCTTGTGGGTCATCACCGGCACGCCAGCTAGTGAAGTAGCCAATAACACGTCGTGGGTGGTCCGCACCCATTTTTTCACGGCCGCCTTCATCGTAGATTGAACAATACGGTACATTCACGCCTTCTGTTTGATATAAACCGTCAGGTCGACATGTCGCTACCGTTGGTGCACCTTTAACAGTAATCGTCGCTATATTCGAATCGGAAGAGGCACCCGCGTTATCCGTTGCTTTCGCATAAACAGATAATGCGCCGGACTTAGTTGGGGAGTAATCAAGAGTATAAGGTGCAGTTACGACTGTTCCAACCAAAGAGCCAGCGACATAAAAATCAACTTTATCCACAGTACCATCAGTATCTGAAGCGGTTGCAGATAAGGTAACCGCCGAGCCTAAATCTAAGCTAGCAGTAGAAACACTGACTGCTACTGTCGGTAGCTCGTTACCAACTTGCGTAGAATCAACCGTTAGAGAAATAGAGCTTTCATTACTCACCGCGCCTTTGTCATCGGTTGCATTAACAGATACAAGATGGCTTCCAGGTGTTGCAGCCCAAGTTGCTTCAAAGGGAGCTTGAGTTACAGTTGCGACAACAGTTCCATCAACTGAAAAGTTAACCGATTGAATTGTACCGTCACTATCAAGGGCAGTTGCACTGAATAGTACTAAATCACCTTCAAGGACAGTATCTGTTGCACTTGGGGACGTTAACGTTGCTGTAGGTGACTGATTTTCAACAATTACACCTGAACACACATCGATGAGTTTCCACTGAGAGTAATCCCCCTCAAATTGACTCGGGTCGTTATTTTGATTCCAATAGTTCGCTTTATAAGCACTACCGGCATGCTGAACTTGATCACCACCTGTGTACACCGCTGTAGAGTCCCAAGCTTCAAATGGCGCACAATCAACAGCTGCATTACTGTTAAACGCCATTAAACAAGATACGGTCAGAGTGCTGAGAGTTAATGCTTTCTTACCCACTCTTCCTTGATTTAGATACATAATTGCTATCCCTTAAGTTATTGTTTCTCGTTAAAATTTATGTCTACTTTCTTCAGAGGACTTAAATTTCTTTGCGAAACAACTGTAGGTCAGTTCAAAATATACACACCTAAATAATCACTATTTTATAAAATAACTCGCAATGTTTTGTTACATGAATGCAATAGCCACACACTTAATTTGCATCAATAACTAATAATTGATTTATTTCGGAAGTCTAAAGAAAAGGCGTACTACCCGAATAATTTAAATAAGTGTGAATTAGATAAATTATTTGAGTAGTACGCCTTGAGTGAAAAACATGACTAGTGCTCTTCTATAGGGGCTTTTAGTATTATCCATCTACCACCATGTGAATAGAGTATATTTCGACTCATTTATTTCCCCTATTATTTCAGAGCAACAGAGTCTCAACAAATCAGACGGTTAACGTTTATTTAAAATGCTAAATAGCCTTAGGGGTAGTATTAAAATGACGCTTAAACTCTCTACTGAACTGTGATGGACTGCTGTAGCCAACTAGACGAGCTGCATCACTAACTCTTCTACCTTCAATTTGAATAAGCTCTTTCGCTTTATTTAGCCTGACTTTCTTCAGGTACTGTAGAGGTGACTCGAACGTCACGTTGCGAAACGCTGTATGAAAGGCAGAAACACTCATATTGGCTTCTTCAGCTAATGATTGAACAGTTATTGACTGAGCATATCCTTCATGCACTTTTGCCAAAGCTTTAGCCACACGAGCGTAATGTCCATCATGATGGGCGAGTTCGAATAGTACCCGCCCTTCACTACCAGTCAGTGCGCGATAAACGATTTCAGTCACTAACGCTTCACCCAAAATTTCAGCTTCTAAATCGCAATGTAAGACATCAAGTAAACGCAAGCAGCTGTTGAGCATTTGGCTATCCATCGCTGCAGACTCTAACCCGCTTGCCTTATTCCTTTTGTGCTTATTACACACGCTGTCCATAAACCCTTTATCTTCAAGCTGATTTACTAATTTCAACAATAGCTTAGAGTCGATGTTAATCGTCAACCCTAATAGTGGTTCATTGTCTTGAGGAAAAGCTTCGCACTCTAACGGCATAGGTACGCCTACGACTAGGTAGTCACCAGGCCCGTACTCAACAGGTCTTTCCCCTATATGGATATTCTTTTTCCCTTGCCCTAATAAAATGATGCCAGATTGATAGGTAAATGGTTGGCGTACGTTACCTTTTGAACTCCGGTAAAGCCATACACCTTTGATCGACGTTTCACGAATGCCTTCAAGGTCATGCCAATCTTGTTTATCAACATAAGATTGTAAACTTTTCGCGAGATCATTCATTGCATTTCACCTAACTACTCATCAATAGATATACAAAATAACAAACCTGTAGGAATAGGCAACTTATTTGGACAAAATGACCTTTATTCACCCCAACACTAGTACTAATATGCAAACATAACGAAAACAAAGATTCATTACACAAGGATTCAAATATGCAATTCACTTATGTAAACCCTACTGTTATTCACTTTGGTCAAGGTCAGATCTCTTCTATCGCTCAATCAGTCGCGTCTTCAAAAAAAGTACTGGTTATCTATGGCGGTGGTTCAATCAAGAAAAATGGCGTTTATGACCAAGTTACTGAAGCGTTGAAATCGCACACTTGGGTAGAATTCTCAGGCGTAGAAGCCAATCCAACCAAAGAAACCTTGGATAAAGCGGTAAAAATTGTAAAAGAGCAAGATATTGAATTCATACTTGCTGTTGGTGGTGGTTCTGTAATTGACGGTTCTAAATACGTAGCGGCAGCCGCAAAATACGATGGAGACGGCTGGGATATCCTTGAAGGTAAACACCAAGTAACAGAAGCAACCCCTATCGGTGCTATTCTTACTCTTCCTGCAACAGGTTCCGAGTCAAACATGGGCGCCGTAATTACTCGCGCAGAAACCAAAGACAAACTGGCATTCATGAATCCAGCTGTTCAACCAAAATTCGCTGTCATGGACCCAGATGTAATGAAAACATTACCGGAACGTCAGCTTATCAACGGTCTAGTTGATGCGTGGGTTCACGTGTGTGAGCAGTACATTACAATGCCGACCAATGCAATGGTTCAAGAAGGCTATGCAGAAACGCTGCTTAAGAACTTACTTGTGCTCGGTAAGCAATATGACAAACGTGATAACGATGCATGGCGTGCAAACCTAATGTGGACTGCAAACCAAGCACTCAACGGTTTAATTGGTACTGGTGTTCCTCAAGATTGGGCAACGCACATGATTGGCCATGAATTCACTGCACTTTGGCATGTTGACCACGCTCGCTCTTTAGCAATTGTTCAACCTTCACTTCTGCGTAACCAAATTGACGCGAAGCGTGGCAAGTTAGAACAAATGGGCAAAAACGTATTTGGCCTTGAACAAAGTGATGATCTGGCCGAACGAACGGTTGTCGAAATCGAGACTTTCTACCATAGCTTAGAAGTTGCAACCCAATTCTCTGATTATGAAACAACGAAAGAAAATGCAATTGATAGAGTTGTAGAACAGTTAGAGTCACATGGCTACCTTCAACTTGGTGAGAACCAGGCAATCACAATTCCACGTACACGTGAAATCCTAGAAAGCGCAATGCTATAAACTGCGCCCTAAATTAAAGCAGCTGGTATATCAGCTGCTTTGCTATTTTTTGAACAACTAATCATTTAACATCAAGTAACTGTGCTTTTTCATGTGCATTCATTTTTCTATATTGTTAAGGTTAATCACAACGTAAGCAGAAATAGATATAATTGTGAACAATCACCAAAACTTGGTTGAATTTAAAGCACTTAACAAGTGGTATGGCGACTTTTACGCCCTAAAATCGATTAATCTCAACATCAAAAAAGGCGAAATCCTTGTGATTTGTGGCCCTTCAGGATCCGGAAAGTCGACGTTGATACGCTGCATTAACCAACTCGAAAAGTTCGAGTCAGGTGAACTCAATGTATTAAGCCACCAGCTGCCCGCTAGATTTACTTCACCAGGTAAAGTTGGAATGGTATTCCAGCATTTCCACCTATTTCCTCACCTCACCGTTCTCGAAAACCTAACATTAGCGCCTATTCGTACTCTTAAACTACCTAAAACAGAAGCTCAAGCTTTGGCTATGCACTATTTAGAAAGAGTCCATATCGCAGAGCAAGCACATAAGTACCCAGTGCAATTGTCTGGTGGTCAGCAGCAGCGTGTCGCAATAGCGCGTTCATTATGCATGAAGCCAGAACTACTCTTATTTGATGAGCCAACTTCTGCTCTAGATCCAGAAATGATCAACGAAGTTTTAGATGTAATGGTCGAACTGGCCGATGAAGGTATCACCATGGTGTGCGTTACCCATGAGATGGGGTTCGCTAAGAAAGTGGCCGACCGCGTAATCTTCATGGATGAAGGAGAGATCATTGAATCCAATGAGCCTGTTCAATTATTTGAATCACCACAGCACCCTCGCACCCAAGCTTTTCTTAAGCAGATTTTAAGTTACTAATTGATGTTATTACGAATCTTAAAGCCCGCATTTTCAGCCTTGTTGCAAATCACTTTGCTAGCCTTTGCTATTGGTTGGATTCTCGATTCTGGCGCACAATCCATGGGCTATAGTTGGCAATGGGAGCGCGTGCCAGACTATATTGCTTTTTATGAAGATGGTGAATGGTGGCCTGCCGAGTTACTGGAAGGCTTATTTGTTACCATTCACATATCACTCGTAAGCTTAATAGCAACATTGGCTATTGGTTTAGCGACGGCATTACTAAAAAACTCCAATTCTATTGTTGGCCGAGCAATCGCTTCGAGTTATATCGAACTGATCCGAAATACCCCATTATTAGTGCAAATCTATTTGCTCTACTTCGTATTTGGCCCTGTTATAGGCTTAGACCGATTCAGCACAGCAGTGCTCGCTTTGTCACTCTTTCAAGGCGCTTACACGGCAGAAATATTCAGGTCCGGTTTAAATAGTATCAACCGTGGGCAGTTTGAAGCGTCTACGTCATTAGGTTTATCGAAAACCTATACCTATTGGGACATCATTCTTCCTCAAGTTGTACAGCGCACTTTGCCGCCGTTAACTAATGAAGTAATTTCCCTTATAAAAAATTCTTCAATCGTTAGTGTCATGGCTATATTCGACCTAACCACTGAAGCCAGAAACATTGTTTCTGAAACCGCAATGCCCTTTGAGATTTGGTTCTCTGTGGCAATTATTTATCTCGCTTTAACACTTTCACTTTCTGCCATTTCCGTTTGGCTTGAGCATAGACTTGGTGCCAATTGGAAAACACAATAAGGATTTATCAGCATGAAGCTATTTAGAACAGCAATAACGGCGCTGCTTACTCTCGCAGTCGCATTACCAACACTTGCAGCCAAC
>NZ_JAKJSW010000180.1:0-5471 GCF_050337375.1 Vibrio makurazakiensis
TCCGTATTCTCGATACTATAAATATCCTTTACTGGATCCATTTTCCCTCTTTTTGTTGGAGCGTACGAGGATCGATATCCTGAACGCATTCATTTCCGCGGATAAGGATAACAATACGTTAAAATAAAAACAAAAAAAGAGTGGTAAAAATCACAAAAAAGATAAAATTTGTCAAAAAATGACAGTCTTAAGGACAAAATCCGACAATTTTATTTGACAATCCCCTGCATAACCGCATATTTCGCTAGCTCTGCAGTCGAGTGAATATCTAGTTTATGCTTAATGTTTTGGCGGTGTGTCTCTACTGTTCGGTAGCTAATTTTAAGCAGTAATGCGATCTTTTTACTGCTTTCTCCCTCGGCCACTAATTTTAATACAGCCTCTTCTCTTCGACTTAATGGGTTCGCTATCGTTTGCTTCACTGCTATAGGTTGAGTGAACAAGTTTTGAGTCACTTTTTCACAAAAATAGGTAGATCCTTGATTGACCGTTTTGATCGCCTGTACCATTTTTTCAGACGAAATCTCCTTGAGCATGTAACCGACAGCGCCGGATTGCATGACTTCCATGATGTATTCACGATTGTTGTGCATCGTCAGCATGAGCACTTTCGCATCAGGCAAAGACTCCTTGATCAAATTCGTCGCATCGATCCCATTCATTATGGGCATGCTAATATCCATTAAAGTCACATCAGGCTTTAAGCTTTTTACTAACTCGACCCCCTCTACTCCGTTACTTGCCGTCCCAATAACAGAAATATCCGGCTCCATTTCTAGGCGAGCCATAAAACCATCGAGTACAACTTGATGATCGTCTACGATTACGACACGTATAACGTTATTCATTCACCAATCCTTCTAGTCTTAGTAACACAGTGATTTCAGTACCAAAGCCTACTTCACTGCTAATTTCGAAATCCCCACCGATAAACTCAACACGCTCGCGCATGTTCCTTAGCCCGATACCTTGGTTATGCAATGCGCTCTGTACTTGAAAACCAACACCATCATCCCTAATCATCAATTGCAGCRTGCTACCTATTTGCTGTAAGACAACGGTAACTGTTTTCGCTTGTGCGTGCTTTTCAATATTATTCAGAGACTCCTGCACCACTCGGTAGAGTGTGGTCGCCGCTTCAGATTTTAGCTTGCCTCTTTGCGTACTAAATAGTGTCTCCACTTCAATGCCAGAATGCGCTTTGTAATCGTGAAGTAAACTTGATAGAGCTGCTTCTAGCCCAATATCATCTAACGCGCTCGGGCGTAACTGGTGAGAAATGTGTCTGACTTCGTCAATGGCAGTCATCAGGGAGTGTTGTGATTTGTTCAAATGTGCCATTAAAGATTGATCTTGCAGTTTGTGCCCGAGTAATTCCAAGTGGCATTTACTGGACACCAACAACTGGTTGATACCGTCGTGCAACTCCCTTGCCAAATGCTTTTTCTCATCTTCTTGGAACATAACTGTTTTATGCGCCAATTCCTTAAGGTTGTTATCAGCAACTCGGTGTTCATGTAAGTTAATAGCAAGAGTTAACACTATGATTACTGCGACAGTAACGCACAAAATAACCATAATAGAGAAGAAGGTTGTTTCAATATTCTTATTGATCGCCTCTTGCATATTAGCGACTTCCAACGCTACATCTTCAATATATAGACCAGTACCAATCATCCACTGCCATTTATCAAGCCAGGCGGCATAACTCAGTTTCGAGACCGTTTCGCCTGTCGAAGGTTTTTGCCATAGATATTGATGGAAACCACCACCACGTTGCGCTTGCTCTAAAAGTGACTCAATAAGAAAGTCGCCATCATTATCCTGGATATGCAGCAAATTCTTACCCACAAGCTCAGGTAAAATAGGGTGTACTAGGTTGGTACCGTTTTGATCATATGCAAAGAAGTAACCATCAGAGCCATAGCGAAGCTTAGTCAGAATGTTCCTAACTTCTTTTTTCGCCTCTGCCTCACGCATATCTGGATCGTTGTAAACGTGGGAGATCGCATCAAACGCCAAATCAACACTGTCTTTAAGTGCGTTTTCACGAGATTTAATCAAACTGTCCCGAAAAATCTCGACTTCTTTCTCGCCAAGAGTTTTGGTTTGATGTAATGAAATCCAACCTATACTGGCTGTCACAATGAGTAGTGGCAGCAATGTCAGTAAAATCAGTTTGGCTTTTAGAGGCATTCCTTTTCCTCAACAAAAACGGCTTATTGAGTATTCAATAAGCCGTTTCACTTTAACAAGTAGCACTTCATTTATGTAATAATTCGTTCACAATCTCGAATTCGATCACATCCCATAGAATTCAGGGAAAACAAGTAGCGATGCTAGTACCGCTATTTGAATTGCAATGAATGGCATTACTCCTCGATAGATATCCTGAGTGGTAATTCCTTTTGGAGCAACACCTTTTAGATAGAACAAACTAAACCCAAATGGCGGCGTTAAAAATGAGGTTTGGAGGTTCATTGCAATCAAGATTGCAAACCAAGTCATATTAATACCCATTAATTCAGCTACAGGTGCAATGATCGGCACTATGATGAAACATATTTCAACGAAGTCGATAAAGAAGCCTAATATCAAGATCACTAGCATTGTGATGATCAAAAAGCCCCACTTATCGCCCGGAATCGCCAGCATCCACTCCTCGACTAAATAGTCACCGCCCGTATAAGTAAATGCCATTGAGAACGCCGTCGCACCCAATAAGATAGCAAATACCATGGCTGTCACTTTGACTGTTTCTTTCGAAGCGTCGAATACCATTTTCCAGCTAAACTGCTTATACAAGAATGCTAATACTAATGCCCCTGCCCCACCTAAAGCCGCAGATTCTGTCGGAGTTGCAACACCGGCAAATATCGAGCCCAAAACTACAACAATCAGTGTGAGTGGTGGAATAATTGCTTTAAGCGCGTTAAACACCTCTTGCTTTCGACTTATCGAATCATCACGTTCAATGGGTTGTGCTGCTTCAGGGTTAAACTTCGCATAGATGAGTATATATACGACATAAGCTCCGACTAACATCACTCCCGGCCAAATTGCAGCCTGGAATAAGTCACCGACAGGAACACCTAAAACATCACCCAATAAGATTAAAACAATCGACGGTGGGATAATTTGTCCAAGCGTACCTGAAGCACAAATAGTACCGCACGCTAAGCCTTTGTCGTAATTATACTTAAGCATCACAGGCAACGAGATTAACCCCATTGCAACAACAGAAGCCCCTACCACACCAGTCGACGCAGCAAGCAAAGCTCCGACTAATACAGTGGAAATTGCGATACCACCACGCACTCCACCAAATAAACGTCCCATTGACTCAAGTAGCTGTTCTGCTAATCGAGTTTTTTGAAGAACCAGCCCCATAAACACAAACAATGGCACTGCCATCAATACTGTGTTTTCCATAATCGATTGAATTCGGTAAGGCATAAAGGCAAACATTTCAACGCCTTCCGCCCAAACACCAAATATCAGCGCGATGCCGCCAAAAGTAAACGCCACAGGGAAACCCAATAACAGCGCGAACAAGGCGACAAAAAACATCACTATACCAATCATTGTCGTCTCCTATTTTGGCTCAACGCTTTGAGCGTGGATTAAATGTGGGTTGAATATTTTGTTTAATGAGTGAATGACTAGACCGACTCCACTAACTGCCATTAAGAAAAATGATAATGGAATCATGGCTTTTATAATCCAGCGGTAAGGTAAACCACCGGGGTCACCAGAAGTCTCTCCTAGCGAGTAACTCTCTTTAGCGAAGTCAACGCCATACCATGCAACGAGCAAGCAGAATGGCAGTAGGAAAATAAATGTCCCGAGCAAATCAATAATGGCTTGTGCTTTAAACGACAATCGTTCGTAAAATATATCAACTCGTACATGTCCCCCAGCTTTAATGGCATAAGGAACACCCAGTAGGAATACTGCAGAAAATAAGTGCCATTCCATTTCTTGGAACGCTATCGAAACATCGTTAAATACATATCTCATCACCACGTCATAGACCACGTTGGCGACTAACAAAATAAATAACATGCTCGACAACCAGCCAAGCATATCGCCAATACGATTAAACAGTCGTTCAATATAAATTAGGCTTCTCATTCCCAACTCCATGGAATTTGAAAGTAGTACCACTTCAACAAAGCTCTTAGCTCTAACTTTTTAAATCTAAAAAATTTAAGAAGGTTTCACGTTAACTTGCTATTGATGAGTGGTACTTATTAGAAAAGTTTTCTTGGGCTCGGATGCGAAGTTTCCTTCGCATCCATTTATTGATTATCTTTTTATGCTGCTATTTTACAGCTTGGCTATTCAGGTAAGCGCGGTGTGAAATGTCTGTCCACGAACGAACCTGTTTAAGGTAGCTTGCTTGAGACTCTTGAATCTCTTTCGCTAGCGCATCTTTTTCTGCATGCTTGGCTAAAAGACGGTCATTAGCTTCTTGAAGCGCGCTCATTACTGAAGGTGGGAAGTCTTTCACCTGAACATCAGGGAATTCTGTTTTCATTGAAACCCAGTTTTTACCACTTTCGTGCGTTGCTTGCGTATACATGTCATAAGCAGCTGTACGCATTGCTACACGAAGGATTTCTTGAAGATCTTCAGGTAACTTGTTCCAAGTACGCTTATTCACTAGGAATTGAAGCTCAGAGCCTGGCTCGTGCCAGCCTGTGTAGTAGTAAGGAGCAATCTTGTGGAACCCCATACGTAAATCAAGAGATGGGCCAACCCACTCTAGTGCATCGATTGTACGACGCTCTAAAGACGTATATAGCTCACCAGGGGCAATGTTCGTAGGTTTAGCACCTAGCTCAGCTAGAATTTCACCAGCAAAGCCTGGGATTCGCATTTTCAACCCTTGTAGATCTTCTACACTGTTGATCTCTTTTTGAAACCAACCACCCATTTGAATATCAGTATTACCACCTGGGAAGGACATCAAGTTGTGTGGAGAGTAAACCTGCTCCATCAACTCCATACCACCACCGTGATAGAACYATGCGTACTGTTCAGCTGGCGTCATACCGAAAGGCATAGAAGTGAAGTAAAGAGTGTTTGGAACTTTACCTTTCCAGTAATAAGAACCTGAGTGACCCATGTCGTACTGACCCGACTTCACCATATCAAACACACCTAAAGGCGCTTTATGTTTGTTTGCTGAGTCAATACGGATCTGTAATCGACCATTCGACATTTTTTCAGCCATCGCCGCCATATTTTTAGTGGCATCGCCAAATACAGGAAAGTTTGGCCCCCATGTTTCGGCTAGCTTTAAGCGATACACTTTATCTGCAGCACTTGCTCCAGTTGTAACTAAAGCTAAGCAAGTCGCAGCCGTAATCGCTGCGGTTTTAAATACTCGTTTAAGTGAGTTACTAATAAGACTCATGTTCACGTCCTTGGTTGGTTTACATACTCTTTTTCAGTGAGTACTTTTW